>DATEGM010000045.1:0-4447 GCA_035280085.1 Terriglobales bacterium | reverse complement strand
CGAGTCGCGCAGGAACTTCATGATGTCGGCCTTCGAGGTCATGGAATCGGGGCCGTTCTCGCCGCCAATCTCAACCGGCGGCTTTTCTCCCAGCATGTCGGAGAAGATCAGGTAATTGACGGCGGCCACATGCTTCACCTGCTGGGCAAAGGTGCGCACGCCCTTGAACTCGCCGCTGGTGGGAGCGAAGTTATATTTGTCTTCGGGCATGGCATCGGCGGCGCTGACAAATTCCTTTTCCACGCCAGAAAGCAGGTAGTCCATCTCGTGGGCTACGGTAGCGTGTTCCGCCGCGGATTTTGCCTTGGGTTTGGCCTGTGCCACCGCCATCATGGAACAAGACAACAACAGCAACAACGTGAGTTTTGTCTTCATATCCTCTCCTGAAACGGAATGAAACTCAATTCAGTGGCCGGAACTCTGTGGCGCCGGCGTCCCACCGGCTGTCACGCGGGCGTCTCGCCCGCGTCAAGGGCCGGCAAGATGCCGGCGCTACTCACCCATGCGTGATACCGCTATCCGCGTAGCGCACCAATTCGGCTTCGCGAGCACGCAGGCGATGCCAGCGCATAGTAACAAGTCCCGCCAGCAGGCCGGCAGCAGAATAAAGCAAAGCGTTGGGCACGCCCTGACTATCAGCCAGCGCTCCGAACAGCGCGCTGCCACCGGCCAACCCGCCCTGCAGCACCAGCACGTACATGGAGAGCGAGCGCGCCAGGACCCATGATGGCGACATGGTCTGCGCGGTCACATTCAGGCAGGCCAGAATCGCGATCCAGCCCACACCGCCAAGAACGAGGACCGCGGCCAGCAGACCGAAGGAGTGTACGCGTCCGGCGGCCACGGTGGCGAGGGCAAAAACCACGGTGGCCATGGCCACCACAGAATCCATAGACATCTGGCTGCGCCAGCGCGGCAGCACCGCGGCTCCCGCCAGCGCGCCCAGGCCAAAACAGCCCAGCAGCAAGCCGAAACCGATAGAGCCAAATGGCCGCGCGATGACCGGCAGGAGCGCCAGCAAGGCGCTGGCGGCGATGCTGAAGGCCAGCGTGCGCACCAGCACCGAACGCACCGCCGGCGTGTGCCGCACGTAGCGCACACCCACTTTCAACGCCTGCAGCAGTCGTTCGTTGCCATTGCCATTGGTAGCGGTCCGTTTCCACTGGTAGAGCACGAAAATCACGGCGAAGAATGATGCCGCATTAATGAGGAAGGCCACACCGGAACCGGCCGCCGCGATCACCGCTCCGCCCAAGGCCGGGCCCACCGCGCGCGCCGCGTTAAAGCCGGCGGAGTTCAGGGCTACACCCGAGGCGTGTTGCTGGGGCGAAACAATTTCCGGAGTGATGGCTTGCCAGGCGGGGTCGTTCATCACCGCGCCCAGTCCGAGCAGAAAAGTGAGCAGAAGCAGGGTCCAGGGAGTCACCACACCCAGGATGGTAATTACGCCCAGAGCGGCGGCGGCGATAGCCATCCAACTTTGAGTGACCAGCAGAAGGCGGCGACGATCCACCAGGTCAGCCAGCGCGCCCGCGGGCAGCGCTATGAGGAAGACCGGCAGGCTGGAGGCCGCTTGCACCAACGCGATCATTAAGGGGGAGCGGGTGAGCGAGGTCATCAGCCAGGCGCTGCCCAGGTTCTGCATCCAGGTGCCGATGTAGGAGATAACGGCGGCAATCCAAATGGAGCGGAACAGCGGCTCACGAAAGGGCGCCCAGGGAGACAGGGACCGCGCCCCTTCCGCCATCCGCACCGACATCCGCTCGTGCTCCATCACTTACTCCGCAAAAATCTCACCACAAAGGACACAAAGGTCACAAAGGAAAGATGACCGTATTACGCACGGAAGTACCTCAGCGGCTAAAGCCGATTGCTACAAACGCTCTATGCAGGGCCAAGGCCCTGCTCCACCTGAAACGCTGAAACCCTGAAACTTATTCCCTATCCACTCTGGCTCGGGGCGTCTTCAATCAGCGCTGTGGTTTGCGTGCCAAACGGCCATTCGCGCCGGCGCACCGCCCGCACAAGATAAATCACAATCCCCAGGATGAGAATTACCATCGCGTAACGTACCTGGCGCTGGAAGTCCGGGCGATTGAGCAGGATGAAAATAAACCCGGCGATGGCCACCAAAGCGGGCAGCGGATATAGCCACATGCGGAAAGGACGCGGCATATCGGGTCGCCGAACGCGCAGCACAATCAAGCCTACGGCCTGGATAAGAAATTGGATCATGATGCGAATTACTACCAGGGCGGCAATCACATCGGCCAGGCGAAGAAAGCAATAAGCAGCGGCCACCCCGCCCATGGCCAGCAGTGAGATGTAAGGAAAGCGGCCCTGCGGATGCACTTTGGCGAACACGCGGAAGTAATTTCCATCCAGCGCCGCGGCATAAGGCACACGCGAATAGCCCAGCAGCAGCGAGAAAACCGAAGAAAAGGCGGTCCACATGATCAAGGCTGACGCCAGGTAACCCGCCCAGGAACCATAAATGCGCTGCATCAGGGTGGAAACCACGTAAAAGCGAGTATCCGTTTTTGCCGCCGCGACCAGTTCCTGCCATGGGATGACGCCCAGGATGCTCACATTCATGAGCAGATATAGACCGGCCACCAGCACGATGGATAGCAACATGGCACGGGGAATCGTCTTATCCGGATTTTTGATCTCGCCGCCGAAGAAGCAGACGTTGTAGTAGCCCCAATAGTCGTAGGTGGTGATCAGCATGGAGGCGCCGAGACCGAGTAAGAAGCCGCGCGAGAGGTGAAAAGCGCCAGGGGGGAAACTGAAGGCGCGGGCGGCGCTGAAATGGGTCAAACCAGTAACGATGACCCACAAAATGGTGGCCATGACGCCGGCCCATAAAAACTTGGAGATGCGCGCAATGCTGGTAATGCGGCGGTAGAGCAGCAGCACCCCAAACAGGCAGATGGCCATCGCCAGAAAAGTGCCGGCCGTGACCAGGACGTGACCTTCGAGCGCGCCCAGCAGCGGGATGGGCAGGCGCATGTCGCGGCTGAAATAGGGGCGCTCCAGCAGCGGCCAGATGTAGCTGGCGTACTGCTCAAATCCGAGACAGCCGGACGCGATGGAAAGCGGCGCGCTGAAGGAAAGCTGCCAGACGAAAAGGAAAGAGATAAGCCGGCCCAGGCTCTTGGGGCCATAGATTTCGCTCAGGTAGCGGTAGGAACCGCCGGAGCCGGGCATGGCGGCGCCCAGTTCCGCCCAAATCAGGCCGTCGCACAGGGCGAGAATGGCGCCGCAAATCCAGCCCAGCATGGCCTGCGGCCCGCCGGCCGCGCTCACGATAAGGGGAATGGTGATGAACGGGCCCACCCCGATCATGGTTTCCATGGTCAGGGTGATGGCGCTGCCCAAGCCGATCCCACGAATCAACTCCTGGCTGCTGGAGTTTCTTTCCGGTTGGCTGGGAGCGGCGGACATGGGGCAGGAGTCAGGAGTCGGGAGTCAGGAGTCGGTTGTCAATGCGTCGTCGGCGTCATGCTGAGGCCCTTGAGGGCAGAAGCATCTGGCGTGCACAGCCGAGCTATTGCCGGCGCACGCGAATCTTTCGGGCCTAAAGGCCACTCAGGATGACGCCGTAAGATCTATCCGTTCACAGCGAGCACAATCCCGCGACTACGAAGCTCGAACAGTGAACTCAAAACCCCGAAACTTTCGAGCCTTGAAACTTTGAAACCTGCTTCTCGTGCCCCGCGCTCAGCAGATTCACGTACAGCCGGATGGCGCCGGGCACGCCGGTGGGCAGCTCGCGGAAAAAGGAATAGGCGTTGTAGATGTAAATCCCCTTTCCGTAATGCGCCAGCAGCAAGCCGCCCTTGAGCGGCGCTTCGCCCGGGTCATGGGAAGCCAGCAGCGGCTGGAAATGGCTGTCCCAGCTGTCCATGAAGTAAAGGCCGCGCTCCTGCACCCAGCCATCGAAATCGTTGCCCGTGATCTGGTTCGGATAGTGGAACACACTATCCTGCGGCGCCAGGACCTGTACCGGCGATTCTTCCACCGTGACGCGGTCGTGGCTCTCCTGCGCGGGGTAAGGGGTGAACTTGCCGTCATTAAACTCCGTGAGTTGCTGGTTGTACTGCACCATGAGGGTGCCGCCGTTCTTAACGTAGTCGAGCAGGCGGGCGTTGTGGGAGCACACGGCGTCCTGCGTGTCATAGGCGCGGATACCGAGCACGATGGTGTCGTAATGGCTTAAGTCGCCGCCGGCTAATTCCTGGGGCGAAATCACAGCCACGTTCATGCCGATTTCCCGCAGCACTTGCGGAATATCGTCGCCCGCGCCCATGATGTAGCCGACCTTCAACTCCTTCGGCACCTTCACGTCCACCATGCTCACGCGCTGCACAGCCGGCTCGTAGTAGTAGAAGGTCTCGATGTCCGGCCGGGTAATCACCGCGTAGCCCTCAGCGTAGGTGGCGCC
>DATEGM010000044.1:0-19165 GCA_035280085.1 Terriglobales bacterium | reverse complement strand
AAGCAAGCTCCTGGCCGAGGTAGGCAATGCCATTAAAGAAAATCTGCGGCTGATTGATTCCGCCTTCCGTTACGGCGGCGATGAATTCGTGGTCCTTCTGCCTCAGACCGGAAAAGACCAGGCCCTCATCGTGGCCAAGCGTCTGCGCGACCTGTTCCGTAACAGCGCCTTTTGCGCTCCCGAAGGACTGAACCTGAATGTCCGTGCCAGTATGGGGTTGGCCACCTTCCCTGGTGACGCGCAGACAGCCCACGACATCATCCGCCAGGCTGACGAGATGATGTACGCGGTGAAGAACACCACCCGCGACAACATCAGCGTGGCCCAGCGCGGCATGGTGAAGTAGAGCAGTTCTCAGTTCCCGGTTCAGTTCTCGGTTCTCGGTTTTGTTTCCAAATAAAAATTCTGCTCCTTTTCATCCTGAGACAGCGCGAGCCGGGCTTGCCCGGTGAGCGCAACGAAGGACCTGCTTTCTCTCATCCCTTTTCAACTTGTCATCCTGAGGCAGCGCAAGCCGCGCTTAGCGCGGTGAGCGCCACGAAGGACCTGCTTTTCCTCTACTTGCCCGACTCCGTCGGCCGTGTGAACGAGATATTCAGCCCTGTGGTCAGAATGATGTCGTTCTTTTTCTTCCCCAGCGGCGGATTGGTCACATAAACGTCGCTCACTGAGTTCTGCCATCCCAGCCACTTGCTGATTTTGGTCACGGTGCCGAAATCAAATGTACCGCGGTAGTCGCCGAGGTCGCTCAAATCGGGGAAAAAACCAAATTTCTGCGAAAGCAGCGTGCTGGCGCCAAGCTTGTGGGTCAATTCTTCCCCCAGAATGGCAGCGGGAAAATTACGCGTGAAGGTCGTATACGCTTCATGCGTGTAATTCAGGCCGGCCAGAAGGTCCAGGGTTGTGGCGGGCGTGTTAATGGCGTGCAAACCAAGGCCACCACCCAGCACGGAGCGCAAGTCCAGATTCTGCAGGTCATCAGTAGCAAAATCGGCGCTGCCAAAGCCGAACAGCCGCGGGTTGAGGTCATGGTCGTACCTGGTTCCGCCCCGAATCGCATTGGCGGTGGTGCTCGGGATCGCCCCGGGCGCATCATTGGTGGCATACACCGAATTGGCGTACAAGCCGAGCTTGTCGTGCAGCGTCTTGCGGTCAGCGGTAAAACTCAGGGCCAGATTCTTGCTTTCACTGTTGCCGCGAGTGAGGGCGAATCCGAAATTGGCCCCGCCTTCCCAATTCTGCATCAGTCCTGGATGCTGCGCCTGGTTGTAGGCCGTCTGTTCCGCCTCGCCGCGAATCACCGATACATCCGCCTTGGAAACCGGCACGGTTTGGCCGTTCGCCTCCCGCACCACCCAACTGCCGTCCTGCGCGGCGACATTTCCCGTCAGCGTGCGCCCATCTTTCGTCTGCACATGCAGCGGCGTGCTCGAGGAGAGACTCTGCACCGCCGCCCACTTTACGGTTACCGGGCCGGCATAATCCGTGTTCAGCACCAGCTCTTTCTCATCCGACTTGACGATGGTGCCGCTCAACCGGTCGCCATTCTGGATTGCTATCTGGTCGGCATTGGAGCTGATACAAAGGGCGGCAATACAGCATAAGAGAAGCAGGCAATGGCGCATCTCAACTTCCTCCCATTCTGAATTGGGGTACCAATTGCGAATCGTTGCGCGGCCGTGGTCCAGCGAAGCACGTGATTCTATTCGAATCGGGTAAGGATTGCTTTCGAGCGCCCCTCTTTCGTAAGGAGGCCTTTTAACACAAAAAAACGAGAGGCCTAATTGTGGGGGCGGGTTTGCAGTATCGGGGGCTGATTGTTGGCGGGTTTGGCTGCGGCGGGCGCCGGTTTCCAGGCCAGCGGATTGGCAGGCGCATTGGGGTTTACGCCAAAATCCCAAACGTACAGGTTCATTTCCTTCGAACTAAGCATTTCCACGACGGCGTATTCGCCCGGCTGCAGGTCGGCGCCAGGCGTCACCTTCACCCAGTTGCCGGTGAGGCGCTCGAACGTTGAGGGCACGAATTTCTGTTCCTGGCTGACTTTCCCATAGACCGCAATTTTCAAATTGCCCAGCACTCGCTTGTCCTTCTTCTGTTCCAGGCGCACCAGGCGGTAAGGTTGAGGAGGCGCTGCATCAGCCTCCTTGCCTTTTTCCTTCTTGGCGTCTTTCGTCGGCGTGGTCTTTTCGGCTTCCTGGGTTTTCTGCTGCAGAACGGCGTCGGCTGGTTGGTCAGGCGCCATGTTTACAAAGATCACCGGCCGGCTCTGGTGTACCTGCACCGGGGCGTGCTCCCCCGGCAACTCTATGGACTGCTTGGCCGAGGCCAGGGGATTAATGGCCGCCGTCAAAACATTGCGCTTGATGTTCTTGTTCAGGTCGCCGGCGTCCTGCTGCAGTTCCACCAATTGCGGCTGGCCCTGGTAGGCATCCAGCACAAACACGCCTTCGAAATCGGGCAAGTTCAGGCCAGGGACGGCTTGCGGCGTGGGCTTCTCTTCGGCGGTATCTATCTTAAGCTCTTCATCCACCTGTTTCTGGATTTCGGGCGGCGGCGCGCCCGCTTCCCGCGCCTGGTTGTACTTTTTGGTGGCGTCCCAGTCCACTAGAGAGTTGGGCATCTCCTCCCAGTCGTTGCGCTCGGCGCTGTAGTAGCGCACGCGATCGCCCTTGACTTCCCATTTGGTGACGGCCTGGTAGGAGCCATCTTTCAGGATCAGCCGCTTGGCCAACTCCTGCGCCTGGGCCGTCGCCAACAAGGCGAAGGTCAACAGAGTCGCGGCGGCCAGGGAACACCAACTCCGCATAGTATGTATTATCTCGCGTTCAGGAATTCTGTGCTGGTTAGATGCGCTCGGCCGGCTCGCGAGTAGCGACTTATGCCGTCGAGTACAATAAGCGGGCAAAAACAGCACCCAGGGAAGCTCTGATTAAGTTCATCTCTGTCATCCCGAGCGAAGCAGAATTGCCTCCTTTTTAGGCAATTCTGCGCAGTCGAGAGCTTGCCCTGAGCTTGTCGAAGGGGACCTTGCGTTTTTTGTGTCGCACTTAATCAGAGTTTCCTTAGCAATTGGAACTTAGCGCTTAGCCCTAAACGTTTGGAGAGACTTCCATGAAAGCACCCGTTACCTTGCTGTTCATTCTTGTCCTGTGCCTGATCCCCGGGACTGCGCTGTGTGGGTCCGGCCCTACCGCGAACCCAGCGCCGGCGGCCCCTCCTTCCCCAGCAGAAGACGGCACGATGCCCGCTCTCACCGCGATTGCCGGCCAAGGCATGATGAGCACACACGCTTACGATGAGCTGGAAGACCTGAGCGACAACATCGGCGGGCGGCTTACCGGCTCGCCCCAGGCCGCCAAGGCCATTGAGTGGGGACAGGAGCGCATGCGCGCCATCGGCCTGAGCAATGTGCACGCGGAAAAATGGCAGCTGTCGCACGGCTGGACGCGCATCTCCGCCGCCGCCGAGCTCACCGCTCCCATCCAGCGCAAGCTGAGCGTGGATTCCATGGGCTGGGTAGGCTCCACACCTAAAGGCGGCGCGGAGGGCGGAGTGGTGCCGGTCAACATGTACCAGCTCGACCAGGAAATGAAGGACAACAGCGGCAAATGGAGCGGCAAGGTGCTGCTCATCGTGGAAAAAGGCGAAAAGCCCAGCCGCGAGGAGATGATGAAATTGTTCGGCAAATTCGGCCCCTTCCTGAAGGCTGCCTATGCCGCGCATGCCATCGGCGTGATCGGCGGGCAGGGCGGCTCCATGGCTCAGGGCATGCACCTGACGCACACCGGCGCCCTGGGCTTCGACACCTATTACGACCTTCCCGTGGTCAGCATGATTGCCGAGGACCAGGAACAGCTCCAGCGCTTCCTGGACCACGGGAAAACCCTGCGCGTGAAGCTGGATGTACAGAACCGGGTGAGTGGGCCAGTGGAAACGGCCAACGTTGTGGGAGATATCCCAGGAACGGAACACCCGGAGCAGGTGGTGGTCATCGGCGGGCACCTGGATTCCTGGGACCTGGCTGAGGGCACCACGGATGATGGCGTGGGCGTGGCCACCACGCTGGGCGCTGCCGAAGCCATCGTCAAATCAGGCCAGCGCCCGCGCCGCACCATGCGCTTTGTGCTCTTCACCGGCGAGGAACAGGGCTTGCTGGGCTCGCTGGCCTACACCAAGACGCACAAAGATGAGATGAAGAACCACATTGGCGCCGTCATTCTCGATAATGGCCAGGGGCCGGTGGTCAGCCTCGACCTTGGCGGACGCGATGACCTGATAACGGCAGTGCAGAAGTTCACCGACTCTGTGAAGGCCTTTGGCGACGTCAAGGTGGACGACCGCACCGTCTTCGGTACCGACGCCGGGCCTTTCATTCTGGCGGGGCTGCCGGGCATCAACATGGGCCAGGACTCGCCGGAGTACAAGTACACGCACCACTCGGCCGTTGACACGTTCGACAAGGTCAAGCCCGACCTGCTCACCCGTGACAGCACGCTGATGGCCCTGACCGCGTTCTGGATTGCCGACCGCCCCGAGCGCCTGGCCAGTCCGTGGACGCCGCAGCAAACCGCCACCATGCTGACCAAGAAGCACGAAGACACCATTCTGAAGATGTTCGGGATGTGGCCGTTTGGGGATCTGGGCGGCAGCGCAGCGGAGAAAACCAAGTCCGGGGGAAAGTAAGATCTGATTTCACCGCCGAGCCGCCGAGTGCGCCGAGGAATCCATTCACCGCAGAGACGCTGAGACCACCGAGGAAACTCTTTAGCTTCTAAAGTTTCTTCCTCTGTGTACTCTGTGTCCTCTGTGGTGAAACCGTTTCAATCGAAGTTATTCTTCTTCCCCTTCCGCACGTACGCCACCGTGTCGCCAATGTGATTCCGGCTGTGCACGGCCTTTTTCTTCGCCAGGTGCGCGAACATCTGAATGCCAAACCCGCCATCCAGGTCGTTGGTGATGCGCTGCCTCCACGGCCGTCGCACAATCTGCGTGGTCAGCCGCCGCGTGGTGCGCGGCTGCGTCATGATGTGGTCGGCTAGCTGATAAGCACGCTCGAGCAGCTTGGCCGGCGGCACAATTTCATTCACCATCCCGTATTCCAGCGCCTTCTTCGCGTCAATCGCCTCCCCGGTCAGCAGCGCGTAGGCCGCACGCTTCACGCCCAACAGTTCCTGGAAACAGCAGTGGATGCCATCGCCGGGCACCGAGCCGATGTCGTAGTGCAGGTCGTAGATGATGGCATCTTCGCTGCAGATGGTCAGGTCGCACATCAGGCAAATTTCCGTGTGGAAACCCGGGCCGTTGAGCACGCCAATGGTGGGAATCTCCAGGTCGTTAATCAGAGCGCTCACGTTGATGCGCCCATCCTTGTAGGCGTACTCATACGCCCAATAGGCAAGGTCCTCCTCTTCTAGCTTGAAGCCGTTGCTGTCGGAATCCATCATGAACTCGTCGCCGGCCCCCGTCAGGATCAAGATTTCGTTTTTGGGATCGGCGCCGATGGTCTTGAGCATCTGCCCCAGCGAGCGGTGGTTCTCAACGCTCAGCTGAATGGGCCCGCCGCGGGTGTGCGCCTGCACCAGAAGCACGCCATCTTCGCGCCGCTCCATCTTGTAATGCTCCTTGAACCGCTCTTTATATTCGTCAAATTCGGGAGTGCGAATGAAAGCCATGTGCAGTTCCTTCCTTGCAATCAAGTGGATTTAGAACGGCCTCAAACCGGCGCATAAGCGCCGGGAATACTTTCCACCACCGGCGCGACCGGCGCCGGCCCGCCAAGCCCCAACCCACGCCAAGCCACATCGAGAATGTTTTGTGTGCTCAGGCCATAGCGCTGAAAGAGGAATTCGCGGCTGCCGGATTCGCCAAACACGTCGGCAATGCCAATGCGCCGCAGGGGCACGCCAACGCCGGCTTCTGCCAGCGCCTCAGCTACGGCCGAGCCCAACCCGCCGATAATGTTGTGGTTCTCGGTGGTGATTACCAGGCGACTGCGCTGTGCCGCCGCGACAATCGTGACCGCGTCCAGCGGCTTAATGACCGGAACATTGAGCACCACGGCGGTCACGTCGTGGCTCTTCAGCACCTGCGCGGCTGCCAGGGCGGCGGGAATCATCATGCCGGCCGCGATTATGCAGACCTCGCTGTGATCCTTGCCGCTCAGGAGCTGTGCTTTATTCAAATCCAGCCGATGGCTTTCATCGAAAATGATGGGCGTTTCACCGCGCTTAAGCCGCATGTACACCGGGCCGGGGTGGTCGGCGATCGCCGCCACGGCTTGCCGGACCTCGGCCGCATCTGCGGGCTCCACCACCGTCATATTGGGCAGGGCGCGCATCAGGGCCACATCATCAATCGCCTGGTGACTAGGTCCTCCTGGGCTCGATAGGCCGGGCATGAACCCCACGATTTTTACGTTCAGCCTGGGATAGGCGATGGACATGGCCACCTGGTCGAAGCAGCGCCGGGTGCAGAACACGCCAAAGGTGTTAACGAAGACCACGTGCCCGGCGCGCGCCAGACCGCCGGCAATGCCCATCATGTTGGCTTCGGCCATGCCCACGTTAATGAAACGCTCGGGGATGGCGTCGCGGAAAATGTCGGTTTCGGTCTGGCGGGTCAGGTCCGCTCCCAGGCAAATGATTTCAGGCCGCTTGCGCGCCAATTCCAGCAGCGCCTGCCCATAAGGCTTGAGCGTGATCTGGTAAGGAGGCTTATGCAAGCTCTGCCTCCAACTCGGCGATCAGCGCACGTTCCAGCGCCGCGTCGAGCTTGATGAAATGGCCATCGGCGCTGGCGGGAATGGATTTCATGCGCCCAAAAATTTCTGTGCGTGCGAGAATTACGGTGGGCTCGGAAGCGGCAGAGCGGCTGGCTAAGGCGCGCGAGAGCGCGTCCACATTGTGGCCGTCCACCTCCAGCACCCGCCACCCGAACGAACTCCACTTCTCCGCCAGCGGCTCAATCGGCAGAACCGAGGGCACTGGCCCATCCACCTGCGAGCCGTTGACGTCCACCACGACCATCAACCGGCCCATGCGCCGGCGGTTGTGAGCGGCAAACATGGCGGCCTCCCAGGTCTGCCCCTCCTGCATCTCGCCGTCGCTGACGAAGGCGTAGGTGTCGCGGTCCTCGCCGGCAAAATGGGCGGCCAGGGCGAAGCCGATGGCGCCGGACAGTCCCTGCCCCAGCGAACCGCACACCAGGTCCACCAGGGGCGTGCGCTCCGTGCCTATAGCCTCCAGCAGCGCGCCATCTTTGCCGTAAGACTCAAGCTCTTTGGGATTGAGCAGGCCCACAGCCGCAGCCGCGGCATAGAGGGCGATTACGTAGTGGCCGGGCGCCAGCACGAATCGGTCGCGGCCAGCACGCACAAAGCCGCCACCAAACAGCACGGCGAATATTTCGGCCGAAGACAGAGCCTGGCCCAGGTATCCAAAACTCTGGATGGCGACCATGCGCGTGGCGCTCAGCCGGATTTCGGTCGCCAGCCGCCGCAAATCGCACACCGCCTGCCTGCCCATCAGCCCTCCCTGACTCGCCCTTGCATAATCCAAATGAGTGCGCAGCACTCTATCGGATTGGGCGAACAATGGGCAAGTGCGGGCGTCACTTACAGAGCTCGGTCGATTCGTAAAACCTCTCTTAACGCCGCATTTCACAGCTTTCCTGACGAGAAGCTAATCTCATAAACTCGTTTGAAAGGGCGTGGCTTCAGCCACGCCGCCACTCAACAGCTTTCCTGACGAGAAGCTAATCTCATAAATTCGTTTTGAAAGGGCGTGGCTTCAGCCACGCCATCAACGGCGCATAAATACTGGGCTTTAGCCCCTGAGGGCATCTGAAGTTACGCACTTTGAAATTATTTAGGAGGTGGCTTCAGGTTTTCTCTGTGACCTCGGCGTCTCGGCGGTGGAAAACTACTCGATGTTCACCTTGATCATCTGGGTATTCACGCCGCCGGCAGGTCCCTGCGCGGTCACGGCGATGGTGGAAGGGCCCTCGGGCAGAACGACAAAATGTTTAAAGCCGCAACCGTCGAAAATCAGGGGCACCCGCTCGCCATTGATCATTACGGCAGCATCGCACTCGGCCGTGCCCTTAAGCTCTACGATCTGGCCGGTCTGCCGGATGTCGCTGATTTGCAGCTTGGGAGTGGGTGGGGGCGAGGCGGTGCGCTGCGCCACACGGCGAAGCGCCGACGAGTGGTTCCAGGCCTGTTTCCCTCCCGGGCGGCTCACGAACAGCCACCAGGCCATGCCCAATAGCAACAGGGCTGCAACAACATAGAGAAGGGTCGGGCTCCCCGCAGCCCGCAGCTTCCATCGCAACCCGGCCAGATAGGACATAAGTACGCTTGCGCCCGGCTGAGCGGGCACACTTCGCCGTCCACAATTCAACTCCATGGTAAGCGGAATCAGTCACTTGCCCAAGTCACGAGAGTAATGCCCCCCCTCGAGACCCAGCCACAGATCTACACGGATTGAACGGACCTATTTTGAATCCGTGAATATCCGTGGGCATCCGTGGCTCGGAATTCGTGCGCAACAGCACATCGGTTAGTCCAGGCTCCAGAAATCGCCCGTCAGCCCGACTTTGGCGAAAACCTCCTGAGCCTCCTGAGCGTTGAAGGGACGCCACTTGGGGCTGAGCCGGTCGCCATACCACAATCGGGCCAGATCCCAGCCCTGCTGCAGCGAGAAAGACCCGCCCTGCTCGCGCTTCCACTGCCGGCACCACCGGCTCACATGCTGTTCCGACCGGAACAGGAGGATGGTTTTTCAGGTAAAGACGACATCCTCATACCAGCGCCGGGCCGGCACGGCGACGTGGATCAGACCTTCGTGCGGAAGCAGTGAACCCGCCTTTACCCGCAGCGTCATCTCCAGGTTGCAGCAGCCGCAGGAGGCGGGAATGGTGGCGTCCTGGCCCAGCATGGCGGGAATCCCCAGCGCGTCCCAGATGCAGTTGCCGTAGTAGGTATGCCCGCCCGATTGCACGGGAAAAGCCGTGGGAATGGCGGAAAAAGGCGCCACCCGCCACAATTCCCCGCTTTCCGTCAGCATGAAGGCATGCGACTCGCTCAGGCGGACGTAGGCGGCCCGAACTGCGGCTTCGCTGCTGCTCATCTCAGCCGCGGCCTCGGCCATCGTAGGCGCCCTGCCGCTGTCCACGACCTGCCCGTAGGTGTACAAGCGCAAGGAGTTATCGAATTCTGCCTGTTCCGTCGCGGTACCCACGTTTTCTTCCTTTTTTGGGGACTAGTTCCCGGCTGAGAATTCTGCCATAATTGCTCGTGCACCCCATCCGCACCCTGCAGCCCGCCAAAAATGCGCGGGCGGGGGACTCCGGGCGTGCTTCCAGCCAACAATCTAGACGAGCGAGGCGACGATGTCGGCAAAGTATATCTTCGTGACCGGCGGGGTGGTGTCTTCACTGGGCAAAGGCTTGGCGGCCGCTTCCATCGGCTGCTTGCTGGAAAGCCGCGGCCTCAAAGTCAACATGCAGAAAATGGACCCGTATCTCAACGTGGATCCGGGCACCATGTCGCCCTTCCAGCACGGCGAAGTCTTCGTCACTGACGACGGCGCAGAAACCGACCTCGACCTGGGCCACTATGAGCGCTTCACCCACGCCCGCCTCACTCGCGATAACAACTGGACCACAGGCCGCATCTACGAGCAGATTATCGCCAAGGAGCGCCGCGGCGACTATCTCGGCAAAACTGTGCAGGTCATCCCTCATGTCACCAACGAGATCAAGGCGGCGATGAAGAAGATCTCCCAGGAAGTAGACGTGGCCATCGTGGAGATTGGCGGTACCGTGGGCGACATCGAATCACTGCCGTTCATCGAGGCCATCCGCCAGATGCGCCAGGAACTGGGCCGCGAAAATACTTTGTTCGTGCACACCACGCTGGTCCCGTTTATTGCTGCTGCCGGCGAGCTCAAGACCAAGCCCACGCAGCACTCCGTAAAAGAGCTGCTGAGCGTAGGAATCCAGCCTGACATCCTGCTGTGCCGCACCGACCGCTTCCTCAGCAAGGACATTAAGTCCAAAATCGCGCTCTTCTGCAACGTAGAAGAAGAGGCGGTGATCACCGCCAAGGACGTAGCCTCCATCTATGAAGTGCCACTTGTGTTCGCGCGAGAAGAAGTAGATACGCTGGCGCTGAGATACCTGCACATTGACGCGCGCGAGCGCGACCTGCGCCCATGGGAAGATCTGATACACCGCGTCTACAACCCCAAAGACGAGGTGACCATCGGCATCGTCGGCAAGTACGTGGAGTACGAAGACTCCTATAAGTCGCTGAAAGAAGCGCTGGTACACGGCGCGCTGGCCCACAATCTGAAGCTGACCGTGAACTGGATCGAGGCCGAAGGATTGGAAACCAAGGATCCGGACGACCGCAGCTACGAGGCGCAACTGGAAGATTACGACGGCATCCTGGTGCCCGGCGGCTTCGGCAAACGCGGCATCGCCGGCATGCTGAACGGCATCCGCTATGCCCGCGAAAAGAAGGTGCCCTACTTCGGCATCTGCCTGGGCATGCAGACGGCATGCATTGAGTACGCGCGCAATGTGTGTGGGCTGGAGGACGCCAACTCCAGCGAATTCGACCCCGCCACGCCTCACCGCGTCATTTACAAGTTGCGCGAGTTGCGCGGGGTGGAGGAACTGGGCGGCACCATGCGCCTGGGTGCATGGCCATGCAAGATTGAGCCCGGCACGCTGGCGCACAAGGTGTACGGCCAACTGGAAATCAGCGAACGCCATCGCCACCGCTACGAGTTCAACCGCGAATATGAAGGGCCGCTGACCGCCGCCGGCCTGCGCATTTCCGGCTCAACCCCGGACGGAACCTACGTGGAGATGGTGGAGATTCCCGGCCACCCGTACTTCTTGGGCTGCCAGTTCCATCCCGAGTTCAAGTCCAAGCCGCTGGAGCCTCATCCGCTGTTCCGGGAATTTGTAGCAGCGGCCTACCAGCACGGCCTGCAGCGCCGGGAGCAGAAAGAGCGGGCGGAGGTGGAACTGTTCATGCGGCCGGAAAAGGTCGGCCGGCGATAAATTCATTCACCGCCGAGACGCAGAGTGCGCCGAGAGTTCTTGAAAGGATCATGCCCTTTTTGTATTCATGGGGGAAACAAGCGTATTTCGTGAGTGAAATGAATGAACTAGTTTTCTCTGCGTTCTCTGCGTCTCGGCGGTGAAAAGGGTTTTACACTAGCAACCGGGAACTGACAACTGGCAACTGCCTTCAAAGTCGGCAACGTTGAGATCGGCGGAGGCGAACTGTTCCTCATCGCCGGCCCCTGCGTGATGGAGAGTGAAGAGCACGCCATCAAGATGGCGGAATCCATCGCCGGCGTGGCTCGCGCTTTGCGCCTGCCCTACATCTTCAAAGCTTCTTACGACAAGGCCAACCGTACCTCGCTGAAAAGTTATCGTGGGCCGGGGCTCGACGAGGGGTTGCGCATCCTGAACAAGATCGCCCGCACTGTGCACGTTCCGGTTCTGACCGACGTACACGAAGCCGTAGACGTGCAGCGAGTCGCGGAGATCGCTGATGTAATCCAGATACCAGCGTTCCTCTGCCGCCAGACTGACTTGCTGGTGGCTGCGGCCCGCAGCGGCCGCGCCATCAACATCAAAAAGGGGCAATTTGTTTCGCCTTGGGACATGCGGCACGCGGTAGAGAAATGCCGGTCCGCCGGCAACGAGCAGATATTCGTGACCGAGCGGGGCTCATCGTTCGGCTACAACAACCTGGTAGTGGACATGCGCTCGCTGGCCATCATGCGCGAGTTCGCGCCGGTGGTCTTCGACGCCACTCACTCCGTGCAGTTGCCCTCGGCGGCCAGCAATGGCGATGGCGCGGTCAGCGGCGGCCAGCCCGAATTCATTCCCCTGCTGGCGCGCGCCGCCGTCGCCGCAGGCGTGGATGGAGTGTTTCTGGAAGTCCACGACAAACCCATGGAAGCCAAGTCCGATGGCGCCAACGCACTGGAACTGACCCGCCTGCGCAACGTACTGCAGGAAATTGTGGCAGTGCAGAAGGCAGCCCATCCTGCTCGTGCCGCCGAACCTGCCCGCAGCTGACCTTGGAGCTTGTTTCGGGTTGAGACTGTTGTCGGCGCTTTGCTAACATTTCCTCTCCTCTGGGGGTCTTCATGCCGAAGTTCGTTATTGAGCGGGAAATACCGGGAGCGGGTAACTTGTCCGATTCCGAGCTGCAGGAAATCTCGCGCAAGTCGTTGAATGTGCTGAAGGGGATGGGTCCGGAGATCCAGTGGCTGCACAGCTACGTCACAGGCGACAAAGTCTATTGCGTCTATCTTGCTCCCGACGAGGCAACGATCCGGGAGCACGCAAGAAGAGGGGGCTTCCCCGCGAACCGTATATCGGCGGTGCGACGAATGATTGATCCCGCTACTGCCGAATGAAATCCGCCGGGGCCCTGGTTGACGTGCTATGCCGAGGCAGAGTCCGCCTTTAAGGCCTCCCTGACGGCGGTGTCGAGAGGCATTGCCCAACCCTCAAGCCATGCCGTCTGACCGGCAGTAGTACTCAGCGCGCGCCGAGCCGGCTCGACCGCTTCTTCAAATTTGGCCTGCTCTGCGGAGGTCAGGGGCGCGCCCAGCAGTTTACGGACCGCAGCGGCGGCGCCAGCCAGTTTAAGAGATTGGGTTGCGTCTTCAGTTGCCGTAAGGCACGCAAAGCACTCCAGAACGTGCGCCATACCGCGTTTGTGGCCCAACTGCTGGAAGACCTTAATGCTCTCCCGATACAGTATCCGTGCCGCTTTGTAATCGCCCTGGTCACGGGCGAGATTTCCAAGGTCAGCCAGCGACGCTGCCATACCCCACAAATTACCCAGATCGCGAAACGTGGCGAGACTCTGCTCGTAAAGCGATTTGGCAGCTGACATGTCGCCCTGGCCACACGCCACGTCGCCCAGATAATTCAGTGACCAGGCAAGTCCTGTGTTGTCGCCCAGTTGCCGGAATATCGCAAGGCACTCTCCGTAGAGGGCACGAGCTTGGGAGTAGTTCCCTTGCAACTTTATTATGTTCGCCAAATTGCTAAGAGCGCGAGCGACCGCGGCGGCACCTCCCTCCTCTCTCCAAACCGCAAGAGCCTCTTCAAAGAGAGAGCGTGCCGTCTCCAGGTCACTGCGGTCGCGGGCGTCAACGGCCAGGGCATTCAGGGAAACCGCGATGCCCTGCCTGTCCTCCAGGCTGCGGGCGATCTGCATACTCTGCCGGAAGAGCGTATCGGCAGACTCATAATCGCCCTGGCGGCCGGTCAACACACCGGCAGCAAAAAGTGCCCGTTGGCGGAGCCTGGTTGGCAGCTCCGCCGCAGGCAATTGGAGGAGCTTTTCCAGCCGGCTCCGGCCTTCAGAAAGATATTCTTTTGTTTCCCAGAAACGAAACATCGCCGTCCCAAGGCGCAGGCCCCAGTCAGCTTTTTGGGCGTCAATCAGCCAGTCCAACGCGGTGAGCAGGTTGTCATGCTCGAGCTCGAATTCATCGAGAGATCCCATGGTGCCCGCCCCCGTGGCGCTCTCACCAGCAGCGCCTTCTTCTGCGAGCACGAGATAGTAAGCAGAATGAGCACGTTTGATGAGTTCGTCCTCGCCGCTGGCAACCAGCTTCTCGAGAGCATACTCGCGGATGGTTTCCAGCATGAGAAAACGTGATTCGCCGCCCGTGCGTTCCACCTGCTGAATCAGGCTTTTGTCTACGATAGAGGCCACGGCATCGAGCACGTCCGTAGCCAGGTCGTTCTTGACATCGCAGACAGCTTCAATAGCCTCCAGAGTACAGCCGCCGACAAAAATGGAAAGCCGCCGGAAGAGCTTCTGTTCCGCCGGGTTGAGCAACTCGTAACTCCAATCAATCGCACCTCTGAGAGTCTGCTGCCGTGTTGGAAGGTCCTTGGCCCCACCCGTTAGCAACCGCAGACGGCTCGCCAAACGCGTCTGCATGGCAGCAGGGGCAAGCAGCTTGATGCGCGCCGCTGCCAGTTCTATAGCGAGCGGCAGGCCGTCGAGTCGCGCGCAGATCTCAGCGACAGCCGAGGCATTGTCCTGGGTGATTTCGAAGTCCGGTTTCACCGCTACCGCTCGTTCCCGGAAAAGGGCGACTGCAGGACATCGCACCAGCGCCTCGATGGAGGACAATGCCTGGGAATCTGGGAGAGCCAAGGCCGGGACCGGGAATTCGTGCTCGCCGTAAATATGTAGAGCAGCGCGGCTGGTCACGAGTATTTTGAGGTTGAGAGCAGCACCCAGTATCTCGGAGACAATTGGCGCAGAGGCGACCAGGTGTTCGAAGTTATCGAGAAGAAGCATTGTGCGGACGGACGAACACTCGAAATGCTTCTTCAGCGTTTCCATTGGGGTATGGCCGGCGTTTTGGCGGACGACAAGCGTTTGAATGATCGTGGGGACGATGTCGGCCTCGCGAACGGTGGCGAGGGAAACGAAGTAAATGCCGCCCGGAAACACATCGCTGAGTTCATTCGCGACCTGAAGAGCGAGGCGTGTCTTGCCGATGCCGCCCGGGCCTGTGACCGTGACCAGACGAACATCATCACGAACCAGCAGTTGTTTGGCGCCGGCGATTTCTTTTTCCCGGCCGACGAACGCGGTGCGCTGCGCCGGCAATTTACTTGCGTGCCTTTCAACCCGTGTGGCAGTCAGGTCAGAAACGCGATCGCGTATGCCGGCCAAATCCCTGGCAAGATCACGCGTCGAGCCATAGCGCTTTTCCGGCTCCTTAGCGAGGCAGCGCTCGATGATCCACAAGAGCGGCGCGGGAATGTCAGAATTCTGCGGGGTTAGAGGCTCGGGGTCGTCTCGGAGAATGGCAACCAGGGTCTCGGCGGCTGTATTCCGCCGAAAGGCCTGTCTGCTAGTCAGCATCTCGTACAGCACGACTCCCAATGAAAATTGATCTGAGCGGAAGTCCAGAGGCCGGCCGCTCGCCTGCTCGGGAGACATGTATTCCACCGTGCCAACAATGTGCCCAGGGTAGGTAGGCGAATCGGCCATGGTGCATAGCGCCGACTGCTCTGCACTTCCAATAATCAGCTTCGCGATTCCGAAGTCGAGGATCTTGACCAGTCCGCCCTCGCAAACCATCAGATTCTCGGGCTTTAGGTCGCGATGAACAATGCCGATTTCATGGGCATTCGCGAGACCTTCCGCAACTTGGGCAGCAATTTGGATCGTCTCCCGCACTGGAATCGGACCAGAGCGGAGCCGTTCACGAAGGGTCTTTCCTTTCACCACCTCCATGGAGATGTAATGAACATGTTCCGCTTCTCCCAGTTCGTAGATGGTCACAATGTTAGGGTGATTAAGAGTAGACGCGGAACGCGCTTCTTGCTGGAACCGGGCAAGCCGTTGTTGGTCGGAGGACAGCTCCCGGGTCAGGACTTTAATCGCAACCTCCCGACCGAGGCGCACATCTTTGGCGCGGTAAACTTCGCCCATTCCCCCGGCGCCTAGTGGCGAAAGGATCTCGTATGAGCCGAATCGAGTGCCCGGCGCCAGCGCCAACGAGTTACTGGGAGCGCTGGATCCCGGTGCGGCCAACCCTTGATGGCGGTCGTCTGGCATGCGCCTGCTAAGTAAGCAATCAATCGTTCTACGGTATATTTGTGGGTCGGCGTGACGCGCACACGTGGCACGCCAGCACACACTCCACCGGAGTGGCAAAAAGGATACCAAAGCCTCAGGGAGGGCCGCTATGGATCTTAGGGCCATTCAAAAGCCCCTCAAGGAGAAATATCGCAATGAGCCCAGTGCATCGCGGATAACCATCCGCGCCAAAGGGAGCCAGACGAGCACTCCCATCTCCTGCTCGGTAGACATTGGACGGGCAGTGTACGCGGCGGAGGCCCACAGCGGAGTTGGCGGAGCGGGCACGGCGGCCTGTTCCGGGGACCTGTTGCTGGGTGCGCTGGCAGCTTGCGCACAGATTACCTGTCAGATGGTAGCGACGGCCATGGGCATTCCCACTGAACGTATCGAAGTTTCTGTCGAGAGCGATTTGGATTTGCGCGGCACGCTTGGCTTGTCTGCCGACGTTCCGGTTGGCTTTGAGCACATTAATGTCGGGTTTACCGTGATCGCCCCTCGTGCCACAGCGGACCAACTGCGTGCGTTGCGGGAAAAAACTGAACAATACTGCGTGGTCATGCAGACCCTGATGCGACCACCATCTCTAAGAACAGAATGGGGACAGGCTGGATAACAAGGGCTTCGCCGCGTTCTTTCACGAAACGGTCGGCGCACTCGCGAATCCTGTCCGCCCATTTGGACAAGCTTTTTGGGGATGTGGCTTCAGCGGGGTGAGCAGGCTTCCCGATTACTCTTCTCCGATCCGACTTCAGTCCGCGAAGGCTTCGTAGGGAAAAACGAAACAGGCGAGCATGGCGTGGGCGGCCTGACATCGTTGTGCTTCGGCCGCGCCCAAGACAGGGAAACGATAAAAACCTGTCTCCGCTACTCTCGCCTGTATGGGCCCAAAGACCTGAATCTTAAGATGCGGTTTTCGCCCGCCTCGACCACGCGAAATCAATAGTAATCCGAACAGCTTAGGAAGAAGCCGCAGCGGGGGCAACTCAGCTTGCAGCGTATCTCCTGCAATTCTGCCGAGCAATTCGGGCATATGCGTATCGCTTCTACGATGCCGCTTGCGGGCGACCTACCCTGCTCTTGCTTCTGGCCGGCTACATTCTTTAGCTGTGGGCTCTGGCTCATCACTCCGATTATGCCAATTCCCGGGCTGTGCAGCACTCGTTTCTGTGCATATGGGGCTAACCTCATTTTCGCCGCGTGACTCTAATCCTGAAGCGATTGCGTTGGTGCGCAACTCCTGTTCCTGAAGAGTGACTTAGAGAGCAGGCCGCCTTGTGCGAGCCGGCCCGCCCAACCCTCGCCTGGAGAGAACCCGATATGAGCCCTTCGTTCCGCCGTTTCACCCTAATTCTAATCGTCGTGGGTCTGGCTGCCCTGGGTACCCTGTCCTGGGGCGCTCAGGACAAAACCGACACCGAACTGCGCCTGGAAAATGCCACCCAGGTGCTCCACAACATCATGAACACCCCGGAAAAAGGCATCCCTGAGGAGGTTATGGAAGGCGCCAAATGCGTGGCCGTTGTTCCCGGCATGCTCAAGGGCGGCTTCGTTTTCGGTGCCCGCCGCGGGCACGGGGTCGCCACCTGCCGCATACCCAATGGCGGTTGGAGCGCTCCCGCGTTCTTCACCGTTACCGGCGGCGATTGGGGCGCGCAGATCGGCGTCGAAGGCATTGATCTGGTCATGATGTTCATGACCGAGCAAGGCGCCCGCCATCTGCTGGATGCTAAGTTCCAGATTGGCGCCGAAGCCTCGGCCGCGGCCGGCCCCATCGGCAGGCACGCTTCCGCAGGTATCGACTGGAAGGCCAACACTCAAATCCTGACCTACTCTCGTGCCAAGGGCATATTCGCGGGCGCGACCGTTGGCGGCTCCTATATTCAGCCCGACGTGGATGCCAACCGGGCGTACTACGGACGGCCGGTGACCGTTCAGGCAGTTCTGACCGGCAAAGTGCCGGCACCGCGCTCGGCGCAAGAGTTTCTGGCAGCAGTGCGGGGCGCCAAGGTGCAGGCCAAGACGAAGTCCTGAAGCCTTCCGCAGGCCGGCAGCCGACTGATCCAAAGCAGTCGGCCGTCGGCCAGCGGCTTGCGCTATTTACTTCTTCTGCTCGGCTACGTATTTGTCCATACGCCGTTTCATTTCCTCCGGTGGCACATCTTCCACGTGGGTGGCAATGGTCCACATGTGCCCGAACGGATCGTATATGGTGCCGCTGCGGTCGCCGTAGAACTGATTCTGCAACTCCTTCTCCACGCGGCCGCCGGCGGCAATGGCCTGCCTGAAGACGCGGTCCACGTCTTCCACGTAGACCATCAGCCCTACCGGCGTGCTGCCCTGCGGCGCGCGATAGCCCATTTGCTGCATCTCTTCGCCCATCATGAAAATGGAGTCACCGATTTTCAGTTCGGCGTGACCCACCTTGCCGTCTGGCGTCGCCATGCGCATGATTTCCGTTGCGCCGAACGCTTTCTTATAGAAATCAATAGCCTTGGCTGCCCCTTTGATGATCAGGTAGGGCGTGATGCTGTGGTATCCCTCAGGAATGGGCTTCACTTTCGACATGAGTGCGTCTCCTTTGCAAGATGGAATTGAATCAGGATATCGCAAGACGGTAGTTGGTAGTTGGTAGTTGGTGGTTGGTAGTTGGCACTTAGCACTTGGTCCTAAACAGTCTTGCGTCGCAACCGCAGGCCACTTTCGCTACACACCGTATCTTAACTGGCGTCATCCTGAGGGCCTTCAGGCCCGAAGGATCTCGCGTGCACCACCGCGATCTGCGCCCCTGCACGCCCAGATGTTGCTTTAGCATCCCCCATTACCAGCTACCAGCTACCGCATGCTGTATATTGTCCCTGCCCTTTAAGGAGCGAGCTATGAAACCAGTCATTGTGGTGGTGATAGTAGCGATTGCCATGTGCGCCAGCGCGGCCCAGCACAAGAAGAATGCCCCGGAGACGAGCACGGCGGTGCAGGGCCCGGTGGGCACCCAACTGGAGCAGATTGAGCACAAATGGGCTGAAGCCGAGGTCAAGCACGACCCTGCCATGATTGCGCCCTACCTGGACGACACCTTTGTGCAAACCAACCCTGACAACAGCGTGAGCACTCGTGCCGAGGTCCTGGACGGGATTGGCAAAGGCGACGCCACGCTCACCGCCGTGGACCTGGCGGACATGAAGACCCAGGGCTATGGCGATGCCGCCGTCATCAGCGGCCGCTACACGGAGAAGCGAGAGGCCAAGGGCAAGCACATGATGACCTCCGGCCGCTTCACCGATACCTATGTGAAGCGCAGCGGCAAGTGGAAGTGCGTGGCATCACATGACTCGGTGGCAAGCCACTGAAACCCTTCAACGCAGAGGGCGCAGGGGAACTAAGGTTTCAGAGTTTCAAGGTTTCAGAGTTTCAAGAAGCAGCCGGTGTTGGCAATGTCCTAACTGGCAACTGACCACGGGCCACTGACAACTGGTTTTACGCGTTGGCCGGCTTGGTGAGGGCGTC
>DATEGM010000043.1:0-2805 GCA_035280085.1 Terriglobales bacterium | reverse complement strand
GTGCTGGCGATCGGCTTTTCCGTGTAAACGTGTTTGCCCGCGCGGGCAACTTCCCGCGCCACCGGCAGGTGCTGCTCGTTGGGCACGGTGAGAATCGCGCCCTTGATTTCCGGCGAGGAGAGCATGGCCTTAAGATCGGGGGCGGCGGGCACGCCCATTTCCCGTTCAAAGGTTTCCCGCTTCTCCGGCGAACGGCTGAAGGCGGCAACAATTTTCAGCTTGTCGGATTTGGCCGCGGCACGGGTCAAAACCTTGGCCCAGCGCCCTAATCCGACGATGCCAACTTTGACCGGCTCTGCGCTCATCGAGTTTCTTCCTCGAGTGGAATCTCTTGACCGTGACAGGGCCCGCGATGTACAAAAGACGGGCGAGTGGTAGTACGGTATTACAGTATGACTTCTTCGTCAAGCCAGCCCCCGGCCAACGGCGCCGCCGCGCTTTCCGCCATTCCTCGCGCCGCCGCCCCCCTGCGCCGCCAGGTGGTGGATGAGTTGCGCCAATCGATTATCAGCGGCCGGTTAGGACCGGGTGTCCGGCTGGTGGAACGCGAACTGATCGCGATGATGGGCGTTTCCCGCACCGTGATTCGCGAAGCCCTGCGCCAGTTGGAATCGGAAGGCTTGATCGCCATGATCCCCAACAAGGGGCCGGTGGTGCGGGAGCTGACGCTGGCCGAGGCCAAGGATTTGTACTCAATTCGCGCGGTGCTGGAAGGTCTGGCCGCTCGCCTTTTCGTGGAGAATGCCGATGATGCGCAATTCCGCAAATTGCAGACTGCGCTAACCGTCACCGCCGCCGCTTATAAGGCCGAGGATCCCGAAGTGTTGCTGGGCGCCAAGAATCGCTTTTACGACGTCCTGTTCGAGGGCGCGGGCAGCGAGACGCTATCGTCCATGATTGCCACTTTGCACGCCCGCATCCGGCGCTGGCGGGCGTTGGGCCTGGCGCACCCCCGGCGTTCTCCGCGGCGCTCCCAGGAAAGCATCAAGAGCCTGCGCGCGGTGGTGGCCGCCATCAAGGCGCACGATGCCGAGCAAGCCGAAAAAATCATGCGCGACGAAGTTACCAGGGCGGCTGCCGAAATTATTCGCCTGCTGGCCAACGCCCCACCGCAGGCCGCCGCCCAGAAAGCTCCGTAGTGTTCTAATTCCGCAATGCATGGAGAGAAAAGGGATGACCACCTCTTTTATCGTCCACGACAAAGCTGACACTGTCGGCGTGGTCGTGGTCGAAGATGTGCAGCCGGGGAAGGACTTGACCGGCTGGATCATGGAGACGGACGAAACCATCACGCTGAAGTCGCTGGACCCTGTGCCCCTCGGCCACAAAATCGCGCTGCGTGACATCAAGTCCGGCGACACCGTCCTGAAATACGGCCACGACGTGGGCCGCGCCGTGGCTGACATCGGCAAAGGGCGCCACGTTCACGTCCATAACCTGAAGACCAAGAGGTGGTGAGAATGGCACGCTACGAGTTCTATGGGTACCGCCGTGAAAATGGCCGGGTGGGAATCCGCAATCATGTCATTATTCTTCCGCTGGATGACCTTTCCAACGCGGCCGCGGAAGCGGTCGCCAACAACATTAAAGGCACGCTGGCCCTCCCCCATGCTTATGGCCGGCTGCAATTCGGCGAGGATCTGGAGCTGCACTTCCGCACCCTGATCGGCACCGGCTGCAATCCCAATGTGGCCGCCTGCGTGGTCATCGGCATCGAGCCTGGCTGGACTGGTCGCGTGGTCGAGGGCATTGCCGCCACCGGCAAGCCGGTTGCGGGTTTTTCCATCGAGACTAACGGCGATATCGGCACCATAGCTGCCGCTTCCCGCAAGGCGCAGGAGTTTGTGCAGTGCGCCACCGAAAAGCAGCGCCAGCGCTGCTCTATCGAGGACCTGTTCGTCTCCACCAAGTGCGGCGAGAGCGATACCACCTCTGGCCTGGGCTCCTGCCCCACGGTCGGCAACCTGATTGACAAGCTGGATCCGCTGCACGTTACCACCTGCTTTGGCGAAACTTCAGAGCTCACCGGCGCGGAAGTGGTGTGCGCCGGCCGTGCTGCCAGCAAGCAGGTGGCCGACAAGTTCATGCAGGTGTTCAACGCCTACCAGGAGGTGATTGACCGCCACAAAACCAGCGACCTCTCCGAATCTCAGCCCACCAAGGGCAACATCGCCGGCGGCCTGACCACGATTGAGGAGAAAGCCTTCGGCAACCTGCAGAAGATCGGAAAGAAAGCGAAATTCATTGATGTTCTGAAACCCGCGGAAGCACCGGCCAAGGGCCCTGGCCTCTATTACATGGACACGTCCTCCGCCGCGGCCGAGTGCGTGACGCTGCAGGCGGCCGCCGGATTTGTGGTCCATCTTTTTCCCACTGGCCAGGGCAATGTGATCGGCAATCCCATTGAGCCGGTCATCAAGCTCACCGCCAATCCGCGTACCGCGCGCACCATGCGCGAGCATATTGACCTGGACGTTTCCGGCCTGCTGCGGCGCGAGATGAATCTCGACGAAGCAGGAGACCGACTGATTGACATCATGCTGCGCACCTGCAACGGCCGCCTGACCTGCGCCGAGGCGCTCGGGCATCGTGAGTTTGTGATGACCAAGCTGTACCAGAGCGCGTGAGGAAGAAAAGGTTGTAGTGCCCCGGCGGCAGTTGTCATGCCCTCGAATTTGTAAGGGCCAGAGGCCGGAAGGGAAGTTGTATGGTGGTCTGACCGCCGTGTGGTATTATGCGCCGCTTAACGATCCACAAACTGTAAATGAAGGAGGGGTGCCATGTGCGCCATCACCCGGCGCGGTT
>DATEGM010000042.1:0-2263 GCA_035280085.1 Terriglobales bacterium | reverse complement strand
TGCCCTTTTGCCTCTCCCCAGGCTTTGATATCCTTTCAGTATTCTGCGCCCGTTTACAGGTGTCCCCCGCGTACTCCGCTTGTCGGCTTTTTGCCTGCTTTCTGCCGCCGTTGCCGCGGCTGCTCCCCGACCACGCGCCGCGGAACCTGTCAACCTGCTCCTGATCACGATTGACACTCTGCGTCCCGATCATCTGGGCTGTTACGGCTACCGCCAGATACAGACACCCAATATTGACGGCCTGGCCTCTTCCGGCACCCGCTTCGAGCATGCCTACACTCCCGTGCCCATCACGCTGCCCTCGCACACCGTGATGATGACCGGTACTTACCCCATGTTCAGCGGCATCCACGACTTCAGCGGCAACAAACTGAATCCGCAGCAGCCCACTCTGGCTTCCATTCTGAAGCAGCACGGCTACGTCACCGGCGCTGTACTGGGCTCGGCCGTGCTCGATCACCGCTTCGGCCTCAACCAAGGCTTCGACTTCTACTACGATCACTTTGACTTCAACCGCCTGGAAGACGCCAATCTCGACCTGATGAAGCGCCCCGGCAACCAGGTGGTGGACCAGGCGCTGCAGTGGCTCTCAGCCAACGACCGCAAGCCCTTCTTCCTGTGGGTACACTTGTACGACCCACACACGCCTTATGAAGCGCCGGCTCCCTTTGACCGCGAGTACCAGGGCCGCCCCTATGACGGCGAAATCGCCTTTGCGGACGCGCAGGTTGGCCGCCTGCTCCGCTTTTTGAAAGAGAAACAACTCTACGGCCGCACTCTGATCGTGCTCACTGGCGATCACGGCGAATCTCTGGGTGAACATAGTGAAAAAAACCACGGCTTCTTTATTTATGACGCCACGCTGCGCATCCCGTTCCTAATCAAGTTGCCCGCCGACGAGCGCCACGCGGGCACCGTTCCCGAACCTTTCAGCACCGTGGACCTGCTGCCTACCGTGCTCGATATGCTGAAAGTTCCGCTTCCTGCCGATGCCCAGGGCGTGAGCCTGCTGCCCGAGATCCTCGGAAAGCCGCACCCCGCGGCTCCTCCGGCCCAGCTTTACTCCGAGTCCTTCCTGCCCCTGCTGCACTTCGACTGGAGCGACCTCCGGGGCATCCAGGTGGGCAAATATCATTTTATTGACGTTCCTAAACCTGAACTCTACGACATCGTGGCCGACCCTGGGGAACTGCACAACCTTTATGCTGAAAAGCCCGCCATCGCCCAGGAATTGAAGTCGCAACTGGAAACCATGGAGCAGAAGTACACCGCCGGCACGCAACAGTCGCAGTCCTTGCCTCTCGATCCGGTGCTCAGCGAGCGCCTTAAGTCGCTGGGCTACGCTGCCTTTTCCGGCGGTCACCCGGCAAAATCCGGCGACACCCGTCAGCTTCCCGACCCAAAAGATCGCATTGCCATGTTCGAGTTGGTGTCGGAAGCCGTGGAGGCCAGCCAGCACGGCCGGTTTGAAGAATCAACCGCCAAGCTTGCGCAAGCTCTTAAGACCGAGGAAACGAGCGTTCCCGTGCACTACCTGCTGGGCCTGGACTACTACCGCATGCAGAATTATGCGGATTCCATTCGCGAGTTCCGCCGCGTGCTCGAACTCAGCCCCGACTACACCTTGGTCTATTACTATCTGGGCCTGGCTTACGCTCGCGCGGGCGACTATCCCGACAGCATTGAGTTTCTGCAGCGCACCTTGAAAGCCGACGGCACCAATTTCTCGGCCGCCTATAATCTCGGAGCCGTGAATCTGAAAACCGGCAACGTGGAAGAGGCGGCGGCCGCCTTCCGCCAGGCCATTCAGATCTATCCCGAGTACGTGCCGGCGCGCGTGGCCCTGGGAGAAGTGTTGCTGTATCAGAACAAAGTGGACGATGCGGTCGCCGAGTTGCGCCAGGCCATCCAGCTCGCGCCCAATGATCCGGCGCCTCATGCCGCGCTGGCCAAGGCGCTCAAGGCGAAGGGATTGGACAGTGAAGCAGAACAGGAGATGCAGAAAGCTGCCAGCTCCCGCCCCCAGCACTAGCACCATAATCCGGCACATAGCCTCGCGAACCAGTCTGTTGCTGGCCGCGTGGCTCACGTTTGCGGTTGGCCCGGCCGCCGCAAACCAGCGTGCAGCGGCTGTTTCCCAGCATCTTGCCACGCGCCGCGCTTCTTTGCGCGACAACGTCCTTCTTATCACGATTGATACGCTGCGCGCCGACCACCTCGGCTGCTACGGCTATAAGGCGATTCAGACCCCTACGATTGACGC
>DATEGM010000041.1:0-7996 GCA_035280085.1 Terriglobales bacterium | reverse complement strand
TTCAGCGCCTTCATGGTGTGGAACACAACTTTGTTGTGCATCGTGCCGCCGAACATGGGATGGGGATGGCACACCAAGGCCGCGTGCGTTGCCGACTCCGCACCCTCGTTGAGCAGCGCCTCCAGTTGTCCGGCCGGGCCCTGCAGAAACAGCGATCGAATTTGCGTTTCCATAAGGTAGCTGGTCTTGATGTTCGCACCCGGCGGCTGTTCCACTTCACCCAGAGCTGTTAACCGCTCGCCTCCGCCGGGAACTGCTCCCGCACCAACTTCATGGCCTGCTCCCGGCTTTCCACCCGGCCTTCCAGTTGCGCGTCCTCCACCGCGGCGAGGATCTCCTTGAACTCGGGTCCAGGCTTGTAGCCGGCGCGAATCAGGTCGTTCCCGGTGAGCAGCGGGCGTGGCCGCACCTGGTCGGAGGGCGTGGACTCGAAGCGCTGTTTGACGAAGTTATAGAGCGTAAGGTCGCCGTGGCTGGAAAGGCAATCCATGCGGTGCAGTTCCAGATGCTCGGGGAAGCGCGGCAGGCGCAGGAAGCGCTTCAGCGTGGACTCCTTCATTTTGAGCGCGTCCGCGAAGCGCATGTGGTTGGCGACCAGGGCGGCAATCGGTTCGGTATCGTCATTAGAGAAGCGCAGGCGGCGGCAGATTTCCTCGGCCATGCGCACGCCCACCGAAACATGCTCGTCGAAGCGGATGCGGTCAGGGGCAACGCGAAAGGTCGGCGGCTTGCCCACGTCGTGCAGCAGAGCGCCCCAGGCCAGGGTTTTTGGGCAAGGGTGCGGCAACTGCTCCAGCAGGAGCAGGGTGTGCACCCAGACATCGCCTTCGGGGTGGAACTGCGGCGGCTGTTCCACGCCTTTCATGGCAGATATTTCGGGCAGCACCTGGCGCAGCAGGCCGCTTTCGTCCAACAGTTCGAAGGCCCGGCGGGCGTGGCCTTCAGTTAGCATTTTGGTGAGCTCTTCGCGGATGCGCTCGCAGCTAACCTGGCCGATTTGCGGGGCCAGGCGCTGGATGGCAGAAAAAGTCCCCGGCTCAATCGAGTAACCGAAGCGCGCGGCAAAGCGCACCGCGCGCAGCATGCGCAGCTTGTCTTCGCCGAAGCGCTGCTCCGGGTCGCCGATGGTCTGGACCACACCGCGGCGGATGTCGGCCAGGCCGCCCACGTAATCCAGGACTCTGTCCTCAACTGGGTCGTAGAGCAGGCCGTTGATGGTGAAGTCGCGACGCTGCACGTCTTCCTGCGGGCTAGAGGTGTAGCGCACTTGGTCAGGATGGCGGCCGTCGCTATAGCCAATGTCGCTGCGGAAGGTGGCCACCTCAATAACAGCAGACTTGCCCGGTTCAGGCGTGAAAGCATGCCCGCGTTCCTGCTGCTCTGTAGAGACGTAACTTGTTACTTCTCCCTGCGCCTGCCGGGATGCCGCTTCGTCGCCTGGCGGAGCTCCAGAGACGTTGCGAGCAACGTCTCTACCGGCAGGTTGCAGCTCGGCTGAGATTTGTGATGGGTCGACAGCTTCTAAGGGGATAAGCACGACGCCGAACTGGGCGCCCACGGCATAGCTGCGCGGGAAAATGCGCATTACTTGGTCAGGGGTGGCGTCGGTAGCCACATCGTAGTCAGCCGGCTCGCGGCCGAGTACCAGGTCGCGCACGCATCCGCCCACCAGGTAGGCCCGGTGGCCGGCCTGGCGCAGGGTGCTCACGATGGAGGTGGCGGACTCACGCAGCATGATTTGTTCTTCTTCCAACCAGTGATAAGGAACTTAGCATTTAGCAATGGGCATTTAGCCCATCAACCGAGTTGCCGGTTTTTCTGCAATACTCGCGGCGGGCCAAATGCTAAGTGCTAATTGCTAATTGCTTATCTCACCAACTAGAAGGCAACAGCCATTAGCCAATAATATAGACGCATGCCCGACGCTTACATCCTCGGCATTGAGAGTTCCTGCGATGAAACCGCGGCGGCGGTGGTGCGTTCCGGAGAGCAGGTCATCTCCAACGTCGTGTTCTCACAGATTGCCACGCACGCGCAATACGGCGGCGTGGTGCCGGAACTGGCCTCGCGCGAGCACCTGCGCGCCATCGTGCCGGTGGTGCGCAAAGCGTTGGATGATGCGCAACAAAGTTACGAGAGTGTGGACGCTCTGGCCGTGACCCAGGGGCCGGGGCTTCCGGGTGCGCTGCTGGTGGGCATCAGCTACGCTAAGGCGTTGGCCTTCGCGCTGGATAAGCCGCTGATTGCGGTTAATCACCTGGAGGGCCACATCCACGCGGTGCTGCTGGAGGAAAAGCAGAAAGGCAACCGGGAGCTGCATTTCCCTGTGCTGGCGCTGGTGGTTTCCGGCGGTCATACGCATCTGTACCTGGCCGAGGAGCGCGACCGCGGCTGGACCTACCAGAACATCGGCCATACCCGCGACGACGCCGCCGGCGAGGCCTTCGACAAAGTGGCCAAGCTGCTGGGTCTGGGCTATCCCGGCGGGCCGGTAATTGACAAGCTGTCAAAATTCGGCGATCCACACACCGTCAAATTTCCTATGCCGCAAATCAAGCACCGCGACCGCCGCGACCGGGGCAAGCCGGAAGAAGAGCGCCCGCGGTTCGACTTTTCTTATAGCGGCATCAAGACCAGCGTCCTGCGCTACGTAGAGAAGAATTGCATGCAGCCGGCAATTGAAGGGCGGCGGCGCAAGCTGGCCGGCATAGCAAAGGCCACCGTGGATGAATACCGCGCTGCTTGCGACCAGGGCACGCTCGATCTGGTGGCCTCTTTCCAGCGCACCATGGTGCGCGACCTGGTAGAGAGGACTCTGGACGCAGCGCGGGAGTATGACGTGGCCACCGTGTTTGTCACCGGCGGGGTAGCCGCTAACAACGAACTGCGCCAAACTTTTGAGCAGAAAGCCGCGCAGGCGGGTCTGCCCGTCTACTTCCCCAGCCGCCCGCTTTCCACCGACAATGCCGCCATGATTGCCGCGGCTGCCTATCCCAAATTTCTGGCTCAGGATTTCGCACCGCGCGATTTCTCGGCGGAGGCGGGAATGAGGCTGGAGTAAGGTTTCAAAGTTTCACAGGTTTCAAGGTTTCGGAAGATACCTCGGTGCACCTGCGCGAAACCTTGAAACTTGAAACCTGCGAAACCTTGGAACTTTCAGCTAGTCAGCTACCACCGCTCCCAGCGCCGTGCTGAGCGCGAGCTGGAGTTGCGACTCGATGTCTATGTCCTTAAAGATGGCGAAGTTGGCGCGGTTTTCCGTGTTCTCGAATCCGCTCTGCCGACCGGCGAGAATGACAATGGGAATGGTAGCGGTGCGGAGGTCCGCCTTCAGCGCGGTAATGAATTCGCTGCCCGACATGCGCGGCATTTGCATATCGGTGATGATCAGCTGGGGCTCCACCCGCGTCAGTATCTCCAATGCTTCCACTGGGTTAGTAGCCGACTCCACGGCAAACCCGCGCTCCTCCAGGAAGCGGCACACGGTATGCCGGATGAGCATGGAGTCATCCACCACCAGGGCTACCCGGCCATTTGGCAGGCGTTCAGCCATGGCAGAACGTTAGCAAACCGCCTCTGACACAACAATTCAAAACGGGCATGGGAAGGTTACGTCGGTGACTAAGGTGGGGTACCGGAGATGGCCAAACGAACCTATCCTGCGTCGTAACCACAGCAGGATCACCGACAGTGAGGGCGCTTAGGCTTCGTTGGCAGGGGTGCGCTCTTCGATAGCCATGTCCTTGAATTCACTGGCCTCAAAGATGTCGCCGCATTCGAGGCACTCGACGAACTCAGAGTCCTCTTCGCGGGCGACAATCTGCACCCGTGGATGCCGACACTGCGGTTTCATGCTGATACTCGGATCGGGGGCTGGTGGACGTCGTTGAACCGTGCTCATAACTTCCGGACAACCCTGGAGGGGTCCAGGGCGCCTTCAGCCGGAAATTGGTCGGTATTTTAGCCCGATAATTGCGGAAGTCAATAGTCTAAAGTCGCTGCTCGGGGTACGCAGGTGTCGCTCCCGCTGTGAACCTGGACAGGGCTCAATGTGCGGGAGAGAGGCTGGGGTGGGTGTTGCCCAGGGCGGTCTGCACGGCGAGTGGCATGGGATAGATGCCGACTTCCCGCGCCTCGGCAATCGGAATCCGCACTTCTTGCGCCGCCCGATGGTGCTTCATACCCACCGCCGCCGCCCGCACTGCTTCGTAGAAGCTGGCCCGCCCGGTAAGCGCGGTTTCGATGTACAGATATTTGTCCGATTCCGGCGCCACTCGCACGCCAACGTAGGCGTGATGAGGCACCAGAACGATTTCCGGTTGCATGCCCAGGTTCTCGAAAAGGGAGGCGTACATCACGGCGCCGTCAATGCAGTTGGCCGAAATCTGGCGCAGGGACTCGCGCGGCATGCGCACCCGTTCGCTGACGTCGGCATTACGGCCGAAAGCCATGGAGCTCTTTACGTAGGAAACGCCACTTTCCTGCAGCGCGCGGTAGATGGCTCTGGCCTGAACCAGGGTGGAGAGCTCCTGCTGAGCCGCATTTCTTCCTTCCTCATACCCCGGAAGGCGGCGCCCGGGGGCGAATTCCTTGGCCCGGCTCAGCACCTTCTCCACCATTGCATCGTGCGGCGTGACCCAGGAGGCGATAAAGGGGGCGTATTCGAACTTCGGGCCCCAGTAAATATCATCGGCGGAGCGCAGGCGCACCGGGGCCGTGCGTGTGAACATTAAGCGGCCGCGGGCGTCGCGCACTTTAATCAGCGCGGTGGCGGCTGCAATCTCCCGGTTGTTATAGAGGCGCGAATAAAACGTCGGAGCAAAGAAAAATGTGTGCACCGCGCCCGCTTCCACGTCCACCGTCTGAATTTCCTCGTCACTCCAACCCAGAATTTGGACGGCAATGTGGTTTTGCAGGCGGTCGGCGGTGGAGTTGGCGATAGTGACATCCACCGTGCCCCAGCTGCGGTCATCAGGTTGTTGCAGCGAGGCGTAATTGGCGAAGACGGGGTAAACCTCGCCGTCCAGCCCCACTTTGATCTGGTACGTCGGTTCAGTGGTGCGCGTTTTCAGCGCCGGGGCTACCGCGCTCTTGCTGGAATCCACGGGGGGAGCGGCAATGACGCTGGATACCGCCACAAAAAGGACGAGGGCGGCTGTCACCAGAACAATGCGGCCAGAGTTTTGGGTGAGCACACTTCAGCTTAGCTTGCACCCCGGCTGATGCAATCGAGGATTACCCTTAGATTGTTAATACCTTGGTTCGTGGCGCGGCTTTGCGCTATTGACGGTCGCCGCCGGTTGCATCAATCATCGCCCGCATCTTAGACTCATAAAACACCTACTGTCTGCAATTGCAGGGGCTATACTGCCGGCAGCTCACAAACGCTGCGCAGGAGAGTCTTGTGGCAGCAGCTCAAATCCGATGATCAACGGCAAGCGCATCTGTGTGGTGTTGCCCGCGTACAACGCAGAGCAAACCCTGGAGCAGACCGTCCGTGAACTGCCCAACCTGGTGGACATCCGCATTCTGGTGGATGACTACAGCACTGACCAGACGCTGCAGGTCGCGCACCGCCTGGGTCTCCACACCTACGTCCACGACCGCAATTACGGATACGGGCGCAACCAGCAGACCTGCTACCGCGAAGCCCTGAACGCGGGCGCCGATGTGATCATCATGGTGCACCCCGATTACCAGTACACGCCGCTGCTGGTAACCGCCATCGCCAGCATGGTGGCTTACGGAGTCTACGACGTGGTCCTGGGCTCCCGCATTCTGGGCGGCGGCGCGCTGCGCGGCGGCATGCCCGTTTACAAGTACATTTCCAACCGCTGCCTGACCCTGGTGCAGAACTGGTTTCTGGGCGCCAAGCTTTCCGAATACCACACCGGCTATCGCGCCTTCAGCCGCGGGGTTCTGGAGGAGTTGCCGCTGCTGGAAAACTCCGACGATTTCGTCTTCGACAACCAGATGCTGGCGCAGTGCGTCTATTTCGGCTTCCACATCGGAGAAGTCTCCTGCCCCACCAAGTACTTCCCCGAAGCCTCCTCCATCAATTTCCGCCGCAGCGTGAAGTACGGGCTGGGGGTGCTGGCCACCTCGCTGCAGTACGGGTTGCAAAAAATAGGGGTGGGCCGTTTTCGCATCTTCAACCCCGCGGGCCGCAGGCTGGAGACGGCCGGCAAAAGCTACTACGCGCGAGGCGCCGAACAGAGGCTTTCGGCAACCTAGGCGGAATACTTGCGCCAACTCCCTTTTTCCTTCAAGACCTTCGCCGCGCTTCTGCTCCTTACAGCGGGAGCGGTGGCCCTTGCCGGTTACCATCCCGCGGTTGAGGATGCCGAGATTTACCTGCCGGGTGTTCTCAAGGTCCTTAATCCCCGGCTTTTCCCGTACAACCAGGGATTCTTCGCTTCCCACGCCCACCTGACGCTCTACCCCAACCTGATTGCTGCTTCCGTGCGCCTCTCACACCTGCCGCTTGAATACGCCATGCTGCTGTGGCAGTTGCTGGCGGTTTGGCTGCTTCTCTTTGCCTGCTGGAGCATCAGCCGGCTGTGCTTCCCCAGCCCTCGCGCCATCTGGGGAGGAGTAGCCCTCACCGCTGCCTTGCTCACAATTCCCGTAGCCGGCACTTCGCTCTACATCCTGGACCAGAACGTAAACACTCGCACCCTCTCCACGCCCATGATCCTGCTGGCCATCGTCAATGTGGTGGAGCACAAGTGGGCGCGCGGGCTGCTATGGATTGTGCTGACCGGCTTCATTCACCCGCTCATGGTGGTGTTTGGCGCGGCTTACATGTTTTTTGTGATCTGGATGGAGCGGCGCGAGCTTGCTCCGGCAGCAGCCCTGGCTCTGCTGCCCCTGGGCTTTTTCCCTCCCGTCACGGAGGCTTATCGGCAGATTCTGAACACGCGCGAGTATTTCTTCCTCTTGCGCTGGGAATGGTACGAGTGGCTGGGACTTCTCGGTCCTCTGCCCATATTGTGGTGCTATGGGCGCATTGCCGGCTCGCATCGTTTGCTGGTTCTGAAACGCTTGTGCTCGGCGCTCATCGTATTCGAATTGGTGTTCTTCGCCGCCGCCCTGGTCCTTACCATTCCACCCCAGTTCGCCAACCTGGCCGAGTTGCAGCCCATGCGCGTGCTGCTCCTGGTCTATATCTTCATGTTCCTGTTCACCGGCGGTCTGCTGGCGCAGTGGGTTCTGGCGGACAAGGTTTGGCGCTGGCTGGCCCTCTTTCTTCCCCTCTGCTTCGGGATGTGGTACGCCCAGCGGCAGTTGTTTCCTGCGACACCCCACCTGGAACTTCCCTGGAGCAAGAACAACAACCGCTGGGTGCAAACCTTCGAGTGGATCAGGCAAAACACGCCAGTGGACGCATACTTTGCGCTGAATTCGCAACACATGGAGCTGCCCGGCGAAGACCAGCACGGATTTCGGGCAATCGCGGAGCGCAGCATGCTCGCCGACGCTCTCAAGGACAGCGGCGCGGCCAGCATGTTCCCACAGCTAGCCCCGGAATGGCAGCGCCAGACCCAGGCAGAAAAGGGCTGGAACAACTTTCAACTGAATGACTTCCAGCGGTTGAGGGCGCAATTTGGAGTCAATTGGGTGGTGGTCGAGCACCCTGTGACCGGGCTGGAGTGCCCGTACGCCAATGGTGAACTACGGGTGTGCAGGATCCCGTAGGAGCTAGATAGCTGTGTAGCTGACTAGCTCTTTAGCTCAAAGCAATGGCTGCCGTTACCGGGTGTAGGAGTCCAGGACGTAGCCAGTCAGCCAGATAGCTAGCGAGACAGTAAGCGATAAAAGCAACGGCCGGGCTGGTTGGCCCGGCCATCAGGATTCGAATGCGTTTAGGATTACTGCTGCCACCTTCGCTCTCAACTCCGGCGCCAGGGTGGCGGCCATGCGCCGTATGGACTTGTGCCTAATTCACCAGTGCTATGCTTTCCAGTTCCTTTTGAATGACTTCCAGGTTGCAGCC
>DATEGM010000040.1:0-2994 GCA_035280085.1 Terriglobales bacterium | reverse complement strand
CAACCGTGTGCGCGCAAATACTTTAGATGTGTCACATCTTCAGCCGCAAAGCGGCGAAAGAATGTAGCCCCGGGCGCAAGCCCGGGGAGACAAAGCAGAAGAATTCAAGGTCTAGCGAAGGAAAGAGAATCTCTGCCTGCGACCTCGTTTCGTCTAGAACGGAACATGGTCGACCGCAATTGCAGATTCTGTACCGCCGCGGCAATCGGAAATCGGGACAACACCCACATGGCACCAAGGTAACTACTAGGTGGGCCCTGTTATTCGTGTCGTTCCACGATATAATGCCGGCTCAACTACTCTGGATGACGTTCACGCGAGCGGCGAAAATGCGCCCACTCACTGCCGATTTCCCAGGCTTCTATTCCCCACATCCCCTGAGCTGCGGGCCCGGCATGGGTCCGAATTCCCGCTGCGTCTTTCCAAGCCGCTCAAGTTCCCGTTTTGAAAATTCAAGGAGGAAAGTCCATGAGTAAGGTATCTGTAACCCGCTTCACGCTTTTGGCGACGTTCGCGGGAGTGCTGCTTCTGGCCGGCTGCGCCAAGAAGCAGGCTAAAGCAACTCCGCCCGCCCCCGCTCCGCCGCCTTCCCCCACCGCTTCCCTCACCGCTACCCCCGCTGAAGTTCAGCAGGGCGAGAGCGTGCAATTAAGCTGGAACACCAGCAACGCGACCGATATCAATATCAGCGGCCTGGGCACGGTCTCCGCCTCGGGCACGCAGACCATCACCCCGCAGGACTCCATTACCTACGATTTGACCGCCAAAGGGCCCGGCGGCAGTGCCGATGCCAGCGCGCGTGTCACCGTCAACCCCAAGCCCGCGCCTCCTCAGCCCACCGCCTCGCTGGATGAACTTTTCCGGCAGAACGTAAATGACGTGTTCTTCGATTACGATAAGTACGATATTCGGTCCGATCAGCAATCTGTCCTGCGAAATGACGCCAGGTTCCTGTCTGATCATCCCGAGATCGGCCTCACCGTGGCCGGCCACTGCGATGCTCGCGGCTCGGAGGAATACAACCTGGCCCTGGGCGAGAGCCGGGCCAATGCCTTCAAGCAGGAACTCGTCAAGTTGGGCGTCAGCGCCGACCGCGTCAAGACCACCAGCCTGGGCAAGGAGCAGCCCTTCTGCTCCGACGAGAATGAAGCGTGCTGGCAGCAGAACCGCCGCGACCACCTGGCTAGAAACTAATGTTCGTTTGCAATGTGAGCCTGGAGGTGACCGGCGGGCGGTCACCTCTTTTTTTGATTTCTTTCAAGATGCCGAGGCGGAGTTCGAGATTGGTTCATCAATGGACGAGAACCGCACCAAGCCAGAGACGCTCCGGGTTCCATTTGTCAATCTGCAACCCTTAGTCGGCAATTAAACTTGGGGCATGCTCATCATGATGGCCGGTCTGCCCGGCAGCGGCAAGAGCACGCTCTCGCGGGCGCTTGCGCAGCGCTGTGGCGGAATCGTTCTCGACAAGGATTCTCTTCGCGCCGCGCTCTTTCCCCCGGAACACATCGAATACTCCCGCGAGCAGGATGACTTCTGCCAGCAGCTTATGCTGGCCGCCGCCGAATACCTGTTGTCCCGCAGTCCCAAGTTGCGCATTTTCCTGGATGGCCGTCCCTTCTCCCGCCGCTACCAGCGCGCGCAGGTTGAAGCTGCCGCCACGCGGTTGCGCACGCCTCTGGCGATAATCGAATGTGTTTGCAGTGACCCCACCGCCCTCGTCCGCCTGCAGCGCGACCACCGAACCCGCGCCCATCCCGCGGCTAACCGAAACCGCGATCTGTATGCACAACTCAAGAACGAGTTCGAGCCCTTAACCGAGCCCAGGCTTACCGTTGAAACAGACCAACCCCTGCCTGAGTGTGTGCGCCAGGCAGAAGCGTACGTGGAACGCATTTCACAGGACTCATCCAGCGGCCAAAACTAGCGTCTTGGTTCCGTGCCCCGGTCGTGGCAGTTCGTGCAAAGCTGGGGAGTGGTCTCGGCCAGAAGCGCTTGCTTTTCCCGATAATGATGAGCGGAATGGCAGCTCAGGCAGGTGGCGGTGCGGTGGCTGTGCAGTTGGTCCGACTCGCCCTCATGGCAGGCGCTGCAGCGGCGGCGAATAGCTGCCCCGGAGGCGCCGTGAAAGCTGAACAGCAGGCTCTTGTCGCCCCCGCTGTTCACGTGATTGCTGCCCGGGCCGTGGCAAGCTTCGCAACCTCGTCGCGCCGGTACGCTCTCCTGCGCCAGCTTGCCATGCGCCGAATCGGCAATCTTGGCCGCCACATCCTCGTGGCAGCCGAGGCAAGCCTCGCTGCCCACAAACTGCGGAGCTTGCGTCTGCGCCGCTGCCACAGGATGCAGAGACACTACGGCGCAAATTAGAAGAAGGGAAACGAGGCTCGGCTTCGCGTTACCCATGCGTTGCCTATGGCGCCCGGCCTCCGCGGCCTGCGAACCGGTTCGAACCAGTCGCTTAGCGCGGCAACACCGGGGCTAGACCGCCGTCTTGACCGGTCCGTGCTGGCAGGTTCGTACCAGTCCAATGGCGCGCACTCGGTCGTAAGCGGTATGCAGATCCTGGCTCAGCAGGTGCACTACCTGCAGGCACGCATCGCGATGCATCCGCAGGAAATGCAGCATATCCTTGCGGCGGACAAACGCTACCTGGGAATTGTCCAGCATCTCCGCGGTGACCTCGTACGGCGTCCCGGAAACAGCCGCGCTCAGCCCCAGCATCTCGCCCGGTCCGGCGATGCGCAGAGTCAACCGCCTGCCATTGCCGGAACACACCGTAAGCTTGGCGCGACCGTCGCACAGCATGAACACGCCACGGGCAGGCCGCCCTTCCTGGAACAGGGTGGTGCCGCGCGGATACAAGGCGATGGTCTTGATGACGTCGAACGCTTCCAGCGCATCGGCGGGCAGGTCGCAGAAAACCCGGTCCGGCCGCAGGGAGCAATCAAAGCAGCTCAGTTGGATGGCGCTCTCCATAGGCTTGTGATAGCTCTT
>DATEGM010000039.1:0-5111 GCA_035280085.1 Terriglobales bacterium | reverse complement strand
TCTTCCGGGTGCGGCGGATAGGACGAGCGGTGCAGGCGGCACACAAAGTGGTGCACACGCTTGCGGCGGTCAAAAAGCAATCCGCCCAGCCACCAGGCGCCCATCGCGAACACAACCAGGAGAAATGAACCGCCAACCGCTTCCATGATGAGCTCACTTTGCGCTTGCGGAAAGAGTCGCTTGGCCAGCGCTCGGAGAACTACGGCGCAACTTCTTCTCCAGGCGCTCCACCTCGGCATCCACGGTTGTCAGCAATTCGGCTATGGTCTGGCGATAGCCGCCGCGGCAGTTGCGGTAAATCGCCTGCGGAGTATATATGAATCCCCAGGGGAAGCCCCACCAGCCGAACAGGGCAGAAATCAGAGTGTAGACAATAGCGGTGGTCTGGCTTTTGTCGCTGCCCACCACCAGCCGCGGTGAGCGAAAGCGTGTGGTGAAAACTAGCAGCGAAATGCAAGCCTGGTATTGGACAACGACCGTGCGCGGCGTGATCTTTTTACTCTCGTAGTATGACCAGCCTTGCTGGATCATCTGCCGGTTCATCTGCACCCAGTGCAGAAAATCCAGCGCTTTCTGTTGCTCTTTGGCCAGCAGGTACATGACTCCGCCGAGAATGGCGCTAAGCCCCAGCAGGAGGCCGCCATCCGCAAAATGCCCCAGGAAAAGGTGGGCCATCCCTGCAATTACCAGAATGACAAACAGGCCGACTGCCATACACGCCTCCCCAAGCTTTGGGTGCAAGCTACCGAGGTGGTCGTAACTGGTCAACGGTACCTACGTAACGGCAGAGGAGTCGCTCGGGGGCTTTTCAGCCAAATCTTTGCGTTCTCTGCGTTTAAGGTTTTTGGGGTCTTGAGGTTAGAATGATTGGTCATGAAGATTGCCCTGGCTTCTGACCACGCTGGCTTCGAACTGAAAGAGAGTGTTAAGCGCCTGCTTGCAGCCCAAGGCGTCCACGTGAACGACCTGGGCACGCACTCTCCGGAGTCTGTGGACTATCCCGATTTCGCTCGTGCCGTAGGCGAGGATGTTGTCCGCAGAAAGGCGGAGTTCGGTATCCTGGTGTGTGGTACCGGCATTGGCATGTCCATGAGCGCCAATAAGATACCGGGTATCCGAGCCGCCAAAGCGGATACGGAATACGAAGCCGAGATGGCGCGAGCCCACAACGACGCCAACGTGCTTTGCCTGGGTGCCCGGGTGACCGATGCTGCCGCCGCCGAGAAGTTGGTGCGCAAGTTCCTGGAAACCAGCTTTGAAGGCGGTCGCCACCAGCGGCGGGTGGACAAGATTATGGCCATAGAGCAGCAGAATTCCTTAGCCACGGATTCACGCCGATAAGAGCATTTGATTGAAGTTGCGTGATTGATCTAATTGATGAATGAAGACTGAAGAATGATGATTCGGTTTTGCTAGGAGCTAGAAGCTAGTAGCATTTAGCCGACGCAGCCGACCGACAGCCGAGAGCCGCTTATGAACCACTCCATGACTCGCCCCCTCTACGAAGTTGACCCGGAAACAGCCGCTGCAATTGATAACGAGGTTCGCCGCCAGCATGAAGGCCTGGAATTGATCGCCTCGGAGAACTTCGTCAGCGAAGCCGTGCTTGACGCCATGGGCTCGGTGTTCACCAACAAATACGCCGAGGGCTATCCCGGCAAGCGCTATTACGGCGGCTGTGAGTTCGTGGATGTGGTGGAGAACCTGGCCCGCGAGCGCGCCAAGCAGCTTTTTGGGGCCGATCACGCCAATGTGCAGCCGCACTCCGGCTCGTCCGCCAACATGGAGGCTTATAGCGCGGTGCTGCAGCCCGGGGACACCATTCTGGGCCTTAACCTCGCCCACGGCGGCCACCTCACCCACGGCCACCACCTGAATTTTTCCGGCAAGACCTACAAGATCGTTCCCTATGGCGTAACCCGCGAAAGCGAGACCATTGACTACGACGAACTCGAGAAACTGGCGGAGCGCGAGCGCCCCAAGTTGATCATCGGCGGCGGCAGCGCCTATCCGCGCATCATTGATTTCGCACGCATGCGGCAAATTGCCGATAAAGTCGGTGCCCTCTATCTGGTAGATATGGCGCACTTTGCCGGCCTGGTGGCCGGAGGCGTGCATCCTTCGCCAGTTCCTCATGCCCAAATTGTCACCACCACCACGCACAAGACCCTGCGCGGCCCGCGAGCCGGCATGATTCTGTGCAAGCAGGAATATGCTGCCGCCATAGATAAGACGGTGTTTCCTGGGGACCAAGGGGGGCCCCTGGTGCACATTGTGGCCGCCAAGGCCGTCTGCCTGAAAGAAGCCATGCAGCCGGAATTCAAGAACTATGCCCGGCAGATCGTCACGAACGCCAAGACCTTGGCGGAAGTATTGAGGAATGAAGGCTTTCGCCTGATCTCCGGCGGTACAGACACCCACCTGATGCTGGTAGACGTATTCGCCAAGGGCATGCTGGGCAGCGAGGCGGAAAAAGCGCTGGGCGAGGCCGGCATCACCGTCAACAAAAACGCCATCCCTTTCGACACCAACCCGCCGCTCAAGCCCAGTGGCGTACGGATCGGTACCCCGGCCCTGACCACGCGCGGCATGAAGGAAAAGGAAATGCGCCAGGTAGGGCGCTGGATCGCTGAGGCGCTTTACCACCGCAGCGAGCCCGATGTTCTGAAGCGCATTCGCAAGGAAGTGTTTGAAGTGGCGGAGGCGTTCCCCCTCTATGCCGAGCGCCGCGCCCGCGCCCACGCCGAGGCCAGAGTGTAAGCCAGTCGCGTGGGGACGGCCGCCCCCGGCTGTCCAGGCGAGAGCAGCTCGCCTCAGCATGCGCGCTACGCGGGCGGGGACCTCCCGCCAGCAAATCAGCTCTCAAGTTGGAACCGTAACTCGAACCTTGAAACCTTGAAACTTCGAAACCTGTGAAACCTTGCCTGCCCCCGCCCGTAGCTTAGCTTTCGGTCTATACTCTCCCCGTGAAGATCGCCATAGACATCCGGCGCATTGGCGATTTTGGCGTGGGCACTTATATCCGCAACGTGCTGCGCGCGCTGGGCCGCCTGGATCGGGAGACCAATTACGTCCTGATTGGGCCACAGGAAAAGTTCCGCGACATTGACCCCCTGCCGCCCAACTTTGAAGGCGTGGCCCTCACGGCGCCGGAGACCTCGCTCACGGGCTTCCTGGGTTTCCGCCGCATCCTGCGCCACGAACGCTGCCAACTAGTGCACATCCCGCATCTTTCGTGGGCGCCGCAATCGCTTCCCTGCCCCTGCATTATCACTGTGCACGATGTGCTGGAGCACATGTACCGCCAGCGCGAACACTCCGGCATTCGCCGTGCCGCTCACTTTCACCTGACCAGACGCGTGCTGCAGGGCGCGGCGCGAATTTTTGCAGTTTCTAATTTCACCAAAAGAGACGTAGAAGCTCTGTTCCGCATCCCTCCGGAAAAAATCGAGGTCATTTACAACGCCATTGACGAGCGCTTCCGCCTGGGGCATGCCACCGACGCCGACCGCCAGTTCATCGCCGAGCGCTACCAGGTGAGCTATCCCTTTATCCTCTATGCCGGGCGCATCAGCCCGCACAAGAACGTAGGCCGCATTATCGAGGCATTTTCCGCGCTCAAGGCGGAATTGGAAAAAGAAGGCAAGTTCCCTGACCTGAAGCTGATCATCATCGGCGACGAACTCTCCCGCCAGCCCGAATTGCGACGCACCGTGGTGCGTAGCGCGGTGCAGAATGACGTGCGCTTTCTGGGCTTCGTACCCATCGAAGTGTTGCGCATCTTTTATGACACAGCCAAGATTTTTGTCTTTCCCTCGCTCTATGAAGGCTTCGGGCTGCCGCCGCTGGAAGCCATGGCGCACGGTACGCCGGTGGTCACCTCTAACACTACCTCCTTGCCTGAGGTAGTGGGCAGCGCCGCCGTGCTGGTGAATCCGGAAAACCTCTTTGAGATCATGCGCGCTCTGCACCGCGTACTGCTCGATCAGCCTCTGCGCGACAAGATGAAGCAGCGCGGATACGAGCAGGCAGCGCGCTTCTCCTGGGAGGCGAGCGCACGACGCGTCCTGCAGGCCTACTGTGATGTGCTGGGCGAGAAGCGCCCAGCACAGCCCCCCTCGGGTACGGAAGAAGCCGCGGTTGCCACCCGTCCCGAGCCGCCGGTTTGAGCCCGTGTTGCCCCCTTAGTACCCACCGGGCCCCTTTGACCCACAGGCACATGGGCACGAGAAGGCCTAGTTTCAGCTACTTACAAATCCCGCTCTGTTCTTGTTTACTTAGCCCTCCGCTGGCCCTCAACTTGCTTCTAACTAGAAGCGGGGACGATCAGTAGAACTCAGGTGGGGTGATTCGTGCATCGTGAAATGGTAACCGCGTTCCTGATCTCGGCAGTGGCGGCCATTCCGGCCCTAGCACAAGCCCAGCAGCAACGCCGTCAGCAGACACCTGTGAAGGTCACCACTCAGCGCCAAATGGCTGATTTACAAAGCATTGTCACCGGCCTGGAGAAGGCGCAGGCGGAGAACCGGCAGAATTATCGGGCTTATACCCTGGTACGGGACTACAAGCTGTTCAGCGGCAGCGACCGCCAGCCACAATCCCATGTTGTTGCTGAAATCAGCTTTGTACCTCCTAACCGGAAAAGTTTTACCATCGACCGAGTAATCGGTGCCTCCCGCGGGGAGAAGGTGGTTCGTAAGATCCTGGAACATGAAGTCCAAACCACAGCTGAAGACCACGGAGCCAGCGTTCTCAATCGCGAGAATTACGATTTTGTCTTCCTGGGCATGGCCAATGTAGATGGCCATTCCTGCTACCTTTTGCAGCTTCAGCCCAAGCACAAACGGGAGGACCTGGTCAGCGGCCGCGGTTGGATTGATTCGCAAACCTATCTTCCACGCCTGATTGACGGCGACCTGGCCAAGAACCCCTCCTGGTGGCTGAAGCGTGTGCACCTGACGCTCAGCTTTGGCGAGGTAGGAGGGATGTGGCTGCAGACCGGAACCCGGGCGGAAGCGGATGTGCGCGTCTTCGGCGAGCACACGCTCACGTCCAACGAAATCAATTATCAGACTGGCGCGGCCGAGGCCCGCAACCGTCCGCCCGCTGCG
>DATEGM010000038.1:0-3989 GCA_035280085.1 Terriglobales bacterium | reverse complement strand
CGTCAAAGTCCTGGATTTTGGGCTTGCCAAAACGGTACGGGATAGCAGTAAAGGCCCGGATGCCCTCCAGGCACCCACCGTCACCATCGAAGGGGTGGTAGTTGGCACCGTGGCCTACATGAGTCCCGAGCAGGCGCGCGGGTTGCCGGTGGACAAGCGCACCGATGTCTGGGCCTTTGGCTGCGTGCTTTATGAAATGCTCTCCGGCCGAAAGCCATTCCCCGGTCAGACACAGTCGGACGTTATGGCCAGCGTCCTGCAGCGTTCTCCCGAGTGGGACGCGCTGCCCGCCGGCCTGCCCGGCCCCGTGCTCCGGCTCTTACACCGGTGCCTGGAAAAAGACCCTAAGCTCCGGCTCCGTGACATGGGAGACGCACAGCTCGACCTGGAAGATGCAAGCAAAGCGCCCGTCCCCGAACTAGCAGAGAAGTCTCCTCGCCGGTTCTCCTGGCTGCCGTGGGTGGCTGCCGGCCTGCTGATGCTCATGGCCGCTGCTGCAGGCTGGCTCATTCTGTACCGGCGCCCGCCGCAGAACCCGCTGGCCAACGCGCACTTCACTCGCCTCACGGATTGGGAGGGAGTTGAGCGCGATGCCGCTATCTCGCCCGATGGGAAGTTTGTGGCCTTTGTCTCTGATCGCGATGGCCCCTTCGACATCTGGCTAGCGGAACTGGGCTCGGGTGAGTTCGTCAACCTTACCCATGGCAAGGAGCCGAACCTGGATTTCGTGCTGCCCGTGGTCGGCTTCGCTAAGGGGGGCTCGGAACTGTGGATCCATGACGCCGTTCCCGGAACTCCCTTACGCCTGATTCCTCTGATGGGCGGAGAGCCGCGGACGTTTCTGGCCAACAGTCCGGCCAAGATGCCCCCGGTCAATGCCGCCTGGTCTGTGGATGGCAGCCGGTTGGTCTATCACACCTCCGATCCGGGCGATCCCATGTACGTGGCTGACCACACCGGCGGAAACCCTCGACGAATTTTTATCAACACCGATCCCGGCATGCACAACCACTGGCCGGTGTGGTCACCCGACAGCCGCTGGATCTACTTCGCCCGTGGTAATCCGGTCGCCGCCACCTTCGATTTGTGGCGTATTTCGCCGTCGGGCGGGAAACCCGAGCGTCTCACTCATCACGCTTCCTGGGTGGCTCGTCCTGCGCCTATCGGGCGGAACGCCGTTCTTTATGTGGCTCGTGATGAAGACGGCTCAGGACCCTGGCTCTGGGCGTTGAACCCGGACGACAAGAGCACGCGGCGGGTAAGCTTCGGCCTCGAGCAGTACACTTCGGTGGCGGCCAGCGCCGATGGCCGCCGCCTGGTGGCCACGGTCGCCAATCCTTCCGCCAATCTCTGGAGCGTTCCCATTCTGGATCATCCCGCCGGCGAGAGCGAAGTCACACCTTTTAAGGTGCCAACCGTTCGCGCCCTGGCCCCGCGCTTCTCCGGATCGTCGCTCTTCTATTTGTCGTCGCATGGCACGGGTGACGGCTTATGGCGATACGACCAGCAGAAGGCAATCGAGATTTGGAAAGGCGCGGACGGTCCGCTGTTCGGGGCGGCCGCCATTTCTCCCGATGCCAGCCAGGTAGCAATTGGGTTACGCACCGAAGGCAAGCTGCGCCTTTACCTGATCACTTCCGACGGCGCCAACCTGCGTCGCATCGCCGATGACATTGAAATCCAGGGAGCCGCTTCCTGGTCGCCCGACGGCCAATGGATCATCACTGGCGGCCGTGATGCCCGCGGGCTTGGGCTTTTCAAAATACCTGTCGCCGGTGGACCGCCAACTCGCATTGTCGCCGGGCAGGCCTTCAATCCCGTTTGCTCTCCCGATGGCGCCCTCATCGTCTACACCGGCGCCAACATCGGGGCCGACGCGCCATTGTTGGCGGTGCGACCGGATGGGAGCGCAGTTGCCCTTCCACGTATCAGGGTTCTTCGTGATGGGGTGCGCGCCCGCTTTCTCCCCGGTGGAAAGGCTTTGGTATACATGCAGGGCAGGTCAGCCGCGCAGGATTTCTGGTTGCTCGACCTGCCCTCGAAAAAAATCCGCCCTTTGACCCACCTGCAGAATCCTTCCGCTATGCTGACTTTTGACATCGCGCCCGACGGCAAACACATCGTGTTCGACCGCCTGCGGGAAAACTCGGACCTCGTGCTCATTGATTTGGAGAAATGATGGCTGCCTCCGTGTTCCGCGGCGGTCACTTTCCCGCGCGCACCGCAATCCCCATCACTTCATAGCGCGCTCCAAACAGTAGCTTGGGAACACTCACAAAAGCCCGGGCGGGATAGTCTCCCTGGAAATAGTTCTTGTACACGCCGTTAAAAGCATCGTAATTCGTCAGGTCGGTGCAGAACACCTGCAAGGAGACGATGTCGTCCATCTTCATGCCTGCCTGCTCCACCACCTCTTTCACCTGGTCCAGCACCAGGCGGGCCTCTTCCCCCGCGCTCACCGGGTTTTTAGTGTCCGGGCCAACTCCCGTAGTGCCTGCTATGTAAAGCGTGTTCCCCACCAGCACACCGCTGCTGAAGGGCAAATGCTTCTCTTGTGCGACTTTCGACTTCAAATGCCGGCGGGGAGTCTGCTGACCCAGCGACAGCGCCGAAACCAGTAACAGCGGCAGCAAGTAGCGAATCTTCACGCCAATCCTCCAGTACCCAGATTTGGGAGCGCAAATTCTACTACGAGCGTCGCACATATCCGCACCTCTCTCCCGTGGCAAACGCAGGCCCAGGGGCGGTTTCTTGGAATTGCCATCAGCGGTGATAGGATACCGGCCAATGACTCTAAAAAATTTGACGATCGCATTTATAGGCTTGGGACGCATAGGCAGCGGAATCGCTAGGAATGTTCAGGCGTCCGGCTGCCAGTTCGTGGTCTATAACCGTACGCCGCAAAAGGCTCAGCCGTTTGTGGCCGCCGGGGCAAAAGCCGCGTCTACGCCGCGAGAAGCTGCCGCATCTGCCGATATCGTCATAACGTGTTTGATGGATGACCAATCTGTCATCGGCGTACTGTCTGGACCGGATGGAGTTCTTGCCGGCATGCGTCGCGATGCCATTCACATTGGCACAAGCACCATCTCGCCCCGTGCCACCACTCGAATTGCCGCCCTGCACAACCAGCACGGAAGCCACTACGTTGCTGCTCCCGTGCTTGGCCGGCCGGATGCAGCGGCGGCGGCCCGCCTTTCAACGTTTGTCGCCGGCCCCAGGCAGATCATCGCGCGCGCCCGGCCCGTCCTCGAGACCTATACGCAAAAGATTTTTGACTTGGGCGAGGACCACAGCAGGGCCGCATCTATGAAATTGACGGCAAATTTCTTTGTCGTGAGCTTTCTCGAGCTGATGGGCCAGGCATTTACCTTTGCCCACAAAAGGGGCGTGCTGGAGCCCATGACCGATTTGTTAAAGGCCTTCCTGGGACCGATGGGAGAGTACGTAGATCGAATTGCGAACCGCCGGTACGATACCCCGGGCTTTACGCTTGATGCCGGGCTCAAGGATGTCCGCTTGATCTTGGAAGCCGCGGGCGAGATCCAGGTTCCACTGCCATTCGCCAGCCTGATCCGGGATAAATGCCTGGCGGCGCAGGCCCGTGGATTTGGCCAGCAGGATTGGTGTGTGTTCACGGAAATTTCCAGGCTTGAGGCCGGAGAGGCGCCCCGTTGAACAACCGCTCGGGGAATGGCGCGCCATAACTGCCTTTCAACTCCCTCTTCCTCTCATATAGAATGTGAATACCTCAGCTACCCCAGGCTCGAGCCACTCATCTATGTCAGAACGCACGTTTACCCTGGACGAAGCCCAAGAATTACTCCCGGTTCTGGAAGGCCTCCTGCGCCAGGCCATCGGCGGCAAAAAGCAGATCGAGGAAGTTGACCAGGAACTCAAAGAGGTCGCCCACCGCGTGTTCCTCACTGGGGGTATGCTGCTCCCCCTGGTGCGCCTGGCCCGCCGCAAGGCGGAGCGGGAAAAATCGG
>DATEGM010000037.1:0-4280 GCA_035280085.1 Terriglobales bacterium | reverse complement strand
CCCCACGCCGGCATGCGGATGTCCTGCACTGTGGGCCAGCGGGCGGCGACCACCACCTCGAAGTTGTCAATGCGGCGGCGAATGCGCGGTTTCAGCCAGGGCGTTTTCGGGTCAATGCGCAGGGTGAAGTTCAGCCAGCGTTCTGTGGCCCATTCCTCCGGCGTGGTGGGAAATTCAATCTGCCCGTCAATCTCGCCATACATGTGCTTCTCGCGCTGCGGCACCGGAGTGTAGTGGTAAATGATGATTTCAGAACGCGGGTTCAGGCGCTTGATCTTGCGCACAAACTCCAGGCACTCACGTGTATCGCGCTCGGGGTCGTGCGGGTTGCCGATGACAAACGAGAACTCAGGGATGATATCGAAGTGACGAATGCGCTCGGCCAGCGCCAGCGTCTGGCCGGTGGTGATGCCTTTCTTCATCTCCTTGAGCACCCAGTCGGAGCCGGATTCAGCGCCGAAAAAGATCATGGCGCAACCGGCGCGCCGGATGGCGTCCAGCGTGGCATCGGAGTAGCGGCCCACGATGTCCACGCGGCCCTCGCACCACCAGCGCATGCCCATTGGCGCCATGCGCTCCATCAGTTCGCGGGTGTGATCCTCGCGCAGGAAAAAGTTCATGTCATAGAACTGGATGGAGTCTGCGCCATATTCCTTGGCCAAGTGGCGCAGCACAGCCTCGGTGCGCGCCGGCGACTCCATCTTTTCCCGGCTGCCGAAAGCGGGAACAACCCCGCAAAAACTGCACTGGAAGGGACAGCCGATACTGGCGTGGTGCGCGGCCGTGCGTTCGCCGAAAAACGACGGCAGCACGTACTTGTGTACCGGTAAACGATGGTAGGGATACCAGGGAAACGAATCCGGGCCCTTCATTACGCGCTCGAGGTTCTTGTGGTGATTGCCCTCGGCGTCCTTGTAAGCCAACCCGCGAACTGTTTCCGGAGCGCGCTCCCCGCGCAGCACCTGCAGCAGTTCGAGCAGCGTGTCTTCTCCCTGGCCGCGAACCGCGTAATCCACGTAGGCGGCGTTCAGCGCCGCGTCCGTGTAGATGGACGGAAAATAGCCTCCCCAGGCGATGGGCACACCAGGATAGCGCGAGCGCACGGCGCGGCAGGTGGGTATGGCTGCTACCATCTGCGGGCCCGGCATCACCGTCACCGCAAGGAGTTCCACCTGGTGGGCGGCGATCAGGCCGCAAATTGTCGCGGTGGGGTCAGGGTCAACGTTGCCATCAACGAGGTTGTAATCTTCCCTGCCTTCCAGGACAGCGGCCAGCGCCAGTATCGAAAGAGGAAAGCGGCGGCTTCGCGGACTCGTGGCCCGGGGATTGAAGAGGATGATCATGCGCCCGCCTCCGCCCAGAAGAGGTAAAACTTCGAGGGCTCGCGGCGTTGCAGCACACGTGCCTTTACCGGCCGCAGAGCCCACTTCACGCCGTACCACGGCTTGCGGACTTTCCAGCGCAGGCCCAGGCTGGCGGAAACTTCGGCCAAAGCCGCGGCCGTCAGGAACTCACGGCTGCCAATGCTGTCGGAGGCAAAGCCAAAGGTTCGCGTGAACTGCTGCTTTCGTTCATCAACCATCCGGTAACCGCTTTCTTCGCTGTGGTAGAACGGGGAATCAATGACGAGCACGTGCCCGCCTGGCCGCAGGCAACGAACCGCTTCCCTGAGAGTGGCGCAATAATCCTCGGAGTAATGAAGCGCCGCATTAAAGATGGCCACGTCGAACTGCTCGTCCGCGAATGGCAAGCGGTCCATTTCCGCCTGGAAGCGCGGAAACAGCCAGCCCAGGCTGCTGTAGTAATAGCGCGCGGCGCCCAGGCCATCAGCATCGTTGTCCTGCAGATCAACGGCCACCGGAAGATGGCCGCGCTGCGCCAAACGGTAGCTCAGCCATCCATTGCCGGCGCCGATATCGAGTATCTCCAGCGGCCGCGCAAAGCGGCTTTCAATCCCGGGAAGAATTTTGCGCAGCAGGTATCGGAAACTGATTGCGCGTATGCTCCACTGCCACGCATTGCGGCCGGTGAGGTCAGCATAGGGGAGCGAAAGATAATAATCAGGTGAAGACGATCCGCGTCCTTCTCGGGTGCGTACTTGCTCATATTCCCGCACGAATTGCTGAAAATAACTTTGGCGCTCGGGAGTAAGAGCCAGCCATACGCCCGCGCGATTGCGCAACGGGAAGCCGCACAACCCGCAGGCATGCTCGCCGCTTTCGGAAGGATCAAGAAGGCCCATCACGTGGGTACACGCCGGGCAGCGAGTAAGCAGCAGAGTTGGCTTGGCGGGCTGCGGCTCTTCGCGAACCCTGGCGAGATTGGCGCTGGTGTTCACTGCGGCACCCTCCGAAATGTCAGCAGCACGTGGTCAGCAAGACTACGCAGGCCGGGCAGTGAACTCAGGCGCGCATCCAACAACGCAGCTGCCCTCAGCAGCTTTGGAAACCGGCGCGCGTGCGGCTCGACGTAGGAGGGCGGCACGAACAATCCAATGCCGTGAACCGCAAGCAATGAAAATTCCGGCGCAAACAGGCGGCGAAGCTCATGGACGGGCGGATATTGCACATGCAAGACTGAGCCCGGGCTCAATTCAGCGGTGGTGCCGCCGTTGCGCAGTCGGCGGAACGCCTTGGCAGGGTTCCCATGCGCCAGCCACCAAGCTGTTTCCCAAAGGCAAAAGCGGCTTGCCAGGCACAGCACAACATGGCCAAGAGGACGAACCAGCCGGGCGAGATCACGCGCTACCTGCTGCAAATCCTGAACACAATTCAAACCGCCGAAGTTGGAAAATGCGCCTTCGTAAACAGAATCAATCGTGCCCAGCTCTTCTGTGGCCAGCACTTCAAACCGGACGGGGAGGCGCCTGCCCGCAGCCAACCGCCGGTTGGCCACGCTGATCATGGCGGAAGAAGCATCGTAGGCGTCCACCCGTACGTTTCTCTCAGCAAGATGGAGCGCATCCACTCCAGTTCCGCAGTTAAGCTCGAGCACACGCTGGCCGGGCAGGAATGTGCTATCCAGATGGCGCCACGTCGCAGCCCGCTGGGCGCGGCCGATCAGGGAATCGGTAAAGATGCGGTCGTAGGATTCCGCCAGAGCATCGAAGGGAGCCGGCCGAGGCTGCGTCATGGCTGCCATGTCACGCCTCCGTCTCCAGATACGTGGTCTGTAGCCCCTGGCGAGCGGCCGCGATCTTCGTCTGTAGCGTGGCACTCGTCAGGCCATCCTGCTTTTTGAGCCGGCTCAGCTCTACTTCGCTGCGCAGCAGGTCGTCAGCAAATTGAAAAAATCGGCGCGAGTGCCGCCCACGTACTCGGAAGTCACGGTCAGAGCCTTCGCTCCAGGGCGTCGAACTCACTACCTGTGCGGCAACTTCATCGAAATACGGCGTTCCTTTTATGGGATATGCCACCGTGGTGAAGAAGACATCCGGATCGCTGCGTTTCACGTGCTCGACGGTGGCAAAGATGTCGCTGAGTTCCTCGCCCTGGTAGCCCCACATGAGGAACATTCCCGTCTGAATGCCCCGCGACTTGCACAGCGTTACCGCGTGCTGCACCTGCTCCACGGTGACGCCGCGCTCCATCGCGTCCAGAATGCGTTGCGAACCGCTTTCCGAGCCGATCCACACCCGGAAGCAGCGGAGCTCGGCCAGCGTGTCCACCACTTTCTCATTCAGTCGGTCGGCGCGGGTGATGCATTCGAATGGGATCAGGAGCCCGCGTTCCTTTGCCAAGGCCGCATATTCATAGAGCCACCCGTGGTGAATTGTGAAAACATCATCGGCGAACCAGGCCATATCGGGCGCATAGCGCGCGAGCAGCCATTCCAACTCTTGCGCAACCGAAGCCGGCTTTCTGCGGCGATGCGTTTTGCCAAATACCTGGTGGCTGCACCAGCGGCAGCGGTAAGCGCAACCGCGCGCGGTAATCAGCGAGACCGATCCCTGGCCATGGTGAGCGCGCCAGGTTTGCACGTAGCGGTCAACATCAACGGCATCGCGCGCGGGCCAGGGCTGGAGGTCAATATTGGCGATCTGCGCCCGTGGGGGTGTCACGTGAATATTCCCGTCGGGCAAACGAAATGCAATTCCATTTACGCACTGAAGCGCTGCAGGTGAATTCTCACGCAGAGCGGGGAGCAGTTCCTCCAGCGTCAGTTCGCCTTCCCCGATCACCACCACGTCCGCCCCGGCATCCAGGTATTCACGGACATAGGAACCGGGCTCGGGCCCGCCGACTACCGTTCGCCAGCCAGCGGCTTTCGCGGCTTTGAGT
>DATEGM010000036.1:0-3308 GCA_035280085.1 Terriglobales bacterium | reverse complement strand
GGGCCAGGCGCTCAATCCCGCCCTGCTCTCGGAAGTGGTGATCGCGCTGGAGGACATTCCCCTGGCCGAGTATGGCACTCCCGGCACCAGCGAACTTTGCGACACGCTGGCCCCGCTGATTCCCCGTTATCAGGCCATTCTCATGTCCAACCATGGGGTGGTGACTTACGGGGGAGACCTGCTCTCCGCCTACATGCACATGGAAACCGTGGAGCATTTCGCCAAAGTGGCGCTGGTGGCGCACATGCTGGGACGGCAGCAGCTGCTCAGCGAAGAGGACATGCGCAAGCTGGCGGCAGCGCGCGAGAAGTACGGCAGCGGCAACCACTCCCATCGGAACGGCGGCACCCGGCAGACGAGGAGCAGCAACGGGAAGGAAGCCGCGGTCGCCGGGCGCAAGCGATAATTTCCAACCAAAACCGCAGAGGACGTGGAGTACGCCAAGGGCTCCAGCAATTCTGCAATCAATTACCTCGGCGTCCTTTGCGTCCTCCGCGTTTTTCTTTAAGGCCACGGCGGAACAAGCGCCTCATTCGCCTCCAATCCGAAAGCGCATGCCGGCGCGAAAGTTGAAGCCGAGCGCGGGATAGCCCGCGGCTTCTTCGTAACGGCGGTCGAACAGGTTTCCAACATTCAGATATGCAGTCATGTGGCTGGTGAGCGCGTACCAGCCACCCAGGTCCACGCGGCCGTAGCCGGCAGTGTGATTTACCGGCGGCAGCAGCCCAAGGAAGTCGGAGTCCACGCGCCTTCCCAGGAAAGTACCGCCGATCTGGCCGCCCCAGCGGCGGCTGGAGTAGTTGAGCAGCACATTGCCGGCGTGCCTGGGCCTCCGAATCAGGGGCCGCCCGGTGGCCAGCAGCGGGTCGCAGAAGTTCGCGGCCGTGCACAGCGGCGCCGCCAGAATCTGGGTGGAGGTATAGGTGTAGGAGGAGTCGAGCGACAGGCGTGACCACAGGCGGGCGTGGAACTCTGTTTCCGCTCCGTGAGCCAGGGATTTGTTCACATTTTCGTACTGGCCGACGAAGGTCACCGGATTGGTGGCGAACTCAATCTGCCGCCGGAAGATGTTGTGGAAGTAAGTGGCTGCGAGCACGAACCTGCCCCCCACCAGGCGCTGCTCAATACCGGCATCAAAGGAACGATTTTCCTCCGCTTTCAGGCTGGGATTGGGGATAACAAAAGCACCGGCGGCGAAGGCCTCTTCCAGCAGCGGTTCCTTAATGCCGGTTGCAAATGAGCCGCGCACCCGCGTGCCGGAAAAGAACTGACCGCCATGCAGCAGTAAGTAGCTGGGAGCTATGCGCGGGACCGCGGCGTTTCCGAAGCTGCCGTTGTGGGTGAAGCGCAGCCCAGCTACCAGCGAGGCACGCCCCCAGGTGACGAGTTGCTGGGCATAGACGTCGTGATTAAGGCGCAGCCCGTGGCTGAGCGGCGGAGAAAGCAGGTCGCCCACAAAGCCGTTCTCATCCTCGAAGCGGTAGCCCACGATCAGCCGCGCCCAGCTGCGCTCCCAGTATTGGCCCTGGTATTCAAATCCGGCACGATTGACGTGGGAGATGCTGTCGAAGGGAAAATCAATGTTGCCGAATGAAGGCGAAACGCGTCCCGGCTCCATGACCTGGTCCACGTTGGCCAGCTTGTGGTGGTACTCGAAACCGGTAAAGGTGTGCTGCCAGCGGGCGCCGTTGACGGTGATTTCAGCGCTGGAGAGGAAATCATTCTGCCGGGCTTTCTCGTCCATGTCGGGCGGAAGCAAAGGCTGGCCGTTGAAGTCCCAGAAAGACTGGATTCCGGTACGGCTGTTGAGATGGCGAGCGCGCAGGCGGAAGCGCACCTTGGGCGCCAGCGTGATACCCAAGTTCGCGCCCTGGGAGGAATTGGAGTAATTGTCGTTGGGGCCCTCGCCGCTGGTGTTGAACTGGTTGCCGAAAATGTTGAAGTCGAAGCGGCCACGGGCGCCGGAAACCGAGGCGTAGCCGTTCGCCGTTTGAAACGTGCCCCCATCAGCGCCGAAGGTCAGCTGCGGCATGACGGTGCTTCCTTCCCGGCTCCAGGTCTGGACGACGCTGGTCATGGCGTCAGAGCCGTAGAGGTCGCTCTCGGCGCCGCGCACGAATTCCAGGCGGTCTACCTGGTCCATGGGAACCACGCCGAAGTCAAAGCGGCCTCCGGGATCGTTCACGGTAACGCCATCAATGATCACCTTGTTGTAGCGGGAGTCGCCGCCGCGCACGAACAGCGAGGCCAATGCGCCCCTGCGGCCGTTCTCGCCGATGATGGTGTCCGGCAGAAAACGCAGCGCTTCCGCCTCGTTCACCGGTTGCATGGTGTTCAATTCGGCAGCGTCGAGGGTGGAGACTTCCGCTCCAGCCTCTTCGCCGGGCACCGGCGTGCGCGTGGCACTGACTACGACATTTTGGGTAGCGGTGGCGACGCGCAATTGCAGAGCGAGTTCGCCGGGTGAAGTTGCATCCGCTGTGAGCGGGGCAAATCCGGGCGCCAAAACGCGTACTACATATGAGCCGGCCCCCAGCCCTTTAAACTGTGCGATTCCGTTTCCGGATGTGTTCTGAACGGCAACCGGTGATGACGATCCCGAACGCAGCAGCAACACGCTCGCGCCGGGAACGACAGCGGACTGGGGATCAACTACCTTGACGGTGATATCGGCCGCCCAAGCGGCCTCAAGCAACAGCAGACTGCAAGCGAACCAGCGCAGAACCCGCACGATTCCTCCTTTACGCGCGAAAGGGGTGGGTGTTGGCGATTCGCGCCGGTCTCCTGGCTTGGCGAGTCAGGACCGCGCCGGGGTATCCGGTGCAGTCCGCAATCGGCCCGCCGGCCTTCCCGGGCATCGCCCAGTGACCGGCGGCAGGTTCCTCGCTTACAGTTGCGCGGCAGCGCGGGATTCTCACCCGCTTCCCAGTCCCGAACCAGCGTCCGGGACGCGCGAATCAAGTACGGAGAAAAGATATGCGGCAGCAACACGGGCTGTCAATGGCGAGAATTTAAGATTCATGATTGAAGATTGACGAATGAGATCAAAACTCTCCCCATGCTTGACTCTTACCTGGACGCGTACACGAACGTTGTATGGCTGAATGCTGAGTGCTGATTGCTGAGTGCTGCGGTTTTAAATCGTCAATCATCAATCGTCAGTTTGCTCTCTGCGTCCTCTGCGTTGAGGTTTTGATCTTTGATTCGGAGACGCCCCGCACGTGCTCCAGAGTCACCTGCAGTTCGCGGCGCCAGCCTTCCATCTGCGCCTCGTCGGCTCCGGCCGGCACCAGCATGGGCGCGCTGAA
>DATEGM010000035.1:0-3309 GCA_035280085.1 Terriglobales bacterium | reverse complement strand
AACTCGAAACCGTCTTATTCCTGTTACTCTTCTCGCCGGAGCTTGCATGCTGCGCCGATTACTCATCCCCTTCCTGATCCTCTGCAGCGCAACATTCGCCGCGGCTCAAGCCAAGCCGCGTATTCGCGCCATCACCGCTTTTGTGCGCATTGACCGTGAGCATTACCAGTCCCAGGTGCAGGATGCGCTTTCTTTCCTGCAGCGCGCCCGCTCTGCGTACCAAGCTGCCGGCTACGAAGTGCAAACTCTGCGCATCACGACTCAGCCCTTTACGGAATACACCCGCGGCTTGTCTTCTGAGAAGGCGCTGGCTTTCTTCCGAACTCTGGATGAGTTGGCACAAAAGCAGGGCTTCATCGCCAGCATCGGTCCGGCCATGCTCAATGATTCCGATGACCCGGCCCAAGGCGACCTACTGGCGGAAGTTCTTGCCAATTCGAAGAACCTTTCCGGCAGCATCATCATTGCTGGCCAGGATGGCCTGTATTGGAAATCCATCGCCGCGGCTGCGCGAACCATTCAGTACCTGGCGGGGCACTCGCCCGGGGGCCAGGGCAACTTCAATTTTGCCGCCACGGCCATGTTGCCCGCTTACGGCCCCTTCTTCCCGGGAGCATATTTCACCGGCGACGGCCACCAGTTCGCCATCGGCTTGGAGTCAGCCAACGTGGTGCAGGGTGCGTTTTCCGCTGGCCAGGACTTTGCTTCGGCGCGCAACAGCCTGGCGCAAAAAATGGCCGCCGCGGTTGGTCCTGTCGAAAGAATCGCCACCACGCTTGCCACCCAAACAGGTTGGAGCTATGGCGGCATTGACGTTTCCCCGGCCCCCTTAGGCAAGGCCTCCATCGGGGCAGCTGTCGAGATACTGACAGGGGCTCCTTTCGGCTCGTCGGGGACGCTCAGTGCGGCTGCCCTGATCACCAGCGTGCTGCGTAACCTCCCGATCAAGCATGCCGGCTATTCCGGCCTCATGATGCCCATTCTGGAAGACGCCACCCTGGCCCAACGCTGGGGCGAAGGCCACATCACCATAGACGGCTTGCTGGCTTATTCCTCCGTCTGCGGCACGGGGTTGGACACCATCCCCTTGCCCGGAAACGTTTCCAGCCACCAGCTCGAGCGCATGCTTTCCGATACCGCCAGCCTGGCCTTCAAATGGAATAAACCATTGGCGGTGCGACTTTTGCCCGTGCCCGGCAAGCGGGTGGGCGAGCGGACCACCTTCAATGGCCCTTATCTGGCCAATACCGTGCTGCAGCCCTTGCCCTGATGGGCCCAACACCAACCCCGCCTAACACTCCCATTTTGGGCCTCTTAGCCGCCCGCCAGGCCCATTTACCCCCTATAATTCTGCTCACGGATTATGTCCCGCCCCGTCTAAGCCTATGCAAACCGGTAATAACTCTGGCAAACCGGGCTTGCCAAGGACAGGTTCAGACGAAACCATGCCGGCCGATGCAATGGCAGTTCCCTTAACGGTTGGCGAACGTTCCATACCCGGCCGCAAAGCCGGAGCGGGACAGGGCAGCACATCCGAATTCCGTGCCTGGGGGCACATGGTCGGGCAGACCTTAGGCCGTGTTGACGACACGGCGCTGATCCGCGAGGCGCAACGCGGCAATGCCGGCGCCTTCGAGGAACTAGTACGCCACTACGACCAGGCGGTCCTGCGCCTCGCCCTGCACCTGACCGGCACAGAGCAGGACGCCCAGGATATCTACCAGGAAGCCTTCCTCAAGGCGTACAAGAACGTAGCCAGCTTCCGCTTCGAGTGCTCTTTCTACACCTGGATTTACCGCATTGTGACCAACCTCTGCCTCGACCACCTGCGCAAGCGCGCGGTGCGGCGCGAGGAAGCGCCCGTGGCGGTGGACCCGGAAGGCGAGCAGTATGACATGCTGGAGCAGGTGGCCGATGGGCGCTCTGGCGCCAATCCTGAGCGCGATTTGATGCGCCGTGAGCTGGGCGGCCGCATCAGCGGTGCGCTGTCGAAGCTGACGCCACGCGAGCGCATGGTTTTCGAACTCAAGCACTACCACGGGCTGAAGCTGCGCACCGTGGGCGAAATTTTGAACACCACCGAGGAGACGGCCAAGAACACGCTGTTCCGCGCCACGCAGAAACTCCGGGTGGCACTGGCGGACATGAAGTAAGAGTTTCGAACGGTCCGGCTGAAGCCGGGCCGCAAGGGAATGTGAAAGCTATGAAGTGCGAGTGGGTCAAAGCGAATCTTCTGCTGTACGTCTATGACGAGTTGCTGGACGACGCTCGTTACGAACTGGAGCAGCACGTGGGCCGCTGCGGCGAGTGCGCGGCCGAACTTGAGGGGCTGCGCCAGTTCAAGACCAGCATGGCGGCGGCGCCGGTGGTCGAGCCTACACCCAACCTGCTGGCTGCTTCGCGCATGCGCCTGCAGGAAGCTCTGGAAACCGCCGAGCAACCGCGTTTCTGGCAGCGCTGGACCTTCGACCTCGCGGCCATCTTTGGCCGCACTCGTTTTTCCCCCGCCTTGGCCAGCGTGATTTTCATCGTGGGCTTCGCGGGCGGGATTGGCGCCACTTACAAGATTGTTGCCGGCAACACATCGCAGCCCGGCATCACCGCCGCCAGCGTGCAACCCGCCGAGTCATCCATTTCCGGCATTCGCGCCATCAACCAGCTTCCCGGCAGCAACAAGGTAGAAATCAAGTACGACACTGTGACCACGCAGTCCGCCGAAGGCTCGCTGGACGATTCCCGCATTCAGCAGTTGCTGCTGTTCGCCGCGCGCAACAACTACAACTCCGGCGTGCGCATGGATTCCGTGGACTTGCTCTCGCAGCAACCGCAGGATCAGCGCGTGCGCGAAGCTTTAATCTACGCCCTGCGCTACGACAGCAACCCGGGGGTGCGGATCAAGGCGCTGAACAGCCTGGGAGCCTACGTGCGGCAGGATGTGCGCGTGCGCGACGCTGTGCTGGAAGCGCTGATGAACGATGGCAATCCGGGCGTGCGCGCCGAAGCCATTCACCTGCTGCAACCCGTGCGCGCCGACAGCAGCGTGCGCGAAGTGCTGCAACACCTGGCACAGCAGGACAAGAATGCCTACATCCGCACCGAATCGCGCTCTCTGTTGGCGCAGATGCCGGAGATTGATTGATGGGGCGGAAGGAATCTGGTTTCATCACTGGAGCGGAGCCGGCAACTGGAAATTCTCCGCGACCAAAAGGGGGCAAGGAAACGTTGTGAAAACGACTCCAAAATTCGCGATGGTGCTGCTGCTGCTGGCATCGGTAGCGGCGGTGGCGCAGCAGTCGCGAACTTACCGCG
>DATEGM010000034.1:0-6068 GCA_035280085.1 Terriglobales bacterium | reverse complement strand
GCCCGTAAGCAGAGGTCTGAGCTGCTGAACGAACTGGCGGAGCTCCATGCCGCACGCCTGCTCGAAGAGACGTCCGAAACGAGCGGATTTCACGTGGTGGTGAAAGTGTTCCCGGACCGAAACTTGGAATTCCTCAAGTTGCTGGCGCAGAAGCTTGTGCGAACAGAAGGCAAGCGGGCCGTCGCCCTGCTGGGGGCAGGGGAAAACTCGCCCGCTCTCGTATTCGCCCAGACAGCCGGACTGCCCTACGACATGGGTGCGCTCATGAAGGAAGCTTTGGCAGCAACCGGTGGCCGCGGCGGCGGGACGAAGGACATGGCGCAGGGAGGCGTGGCGAAGGTGGGCCTGATTGGTCCTTTGCTGGAGAGCGTTGCTTCCAAATTGCAGCAGGTTTGAAGGTTCCAAGCCCACTTTCAAGTTTCAAAGCTGGTGTCGCCCCTACGGGGCTCTTTCATTCTTATGCGCGATTTCCCAGGGCTTACGCCCTGGGCTAAAAGCTGTTTCGCCCTTCGGGCTGAGGTATGGCCGAGTCTTAAGTTCGGCTTGGTCCAGAGAGACTCGACAGTTGAAACTCGAAACCGCTTTGCAACCTCGCAAACCTTGAAGCCTTGAAACCTTGAAACCGTGAAACCTTGAAACCCTGAAACCTTGAAACCTTCAAACCTTGAAACCTTGAAACCTTGAAACCTCCAAACCCTGAAATCTTCAAACCTTCCCCCTCCGCTGCCGCTGGGGTAATCTCATAGCTGCATGGAACAGCGGCTTATCCTGGTCAACCAACTGGTGAAGCTGGGGGTGGCGGCGGCGATCGCCAGCGCCCAGGTGCGCTCCGTCTGGTTCAAGGGCCTGCTGTTCAAGGAAGAGCGCACCATGGCGGAGAAAATCCGCCTGGCCCTGTTCATCGGCGCTCCCTTCGCGCTGGGCGTGCTGGTGCGGGCCAGCGTGAAGAACTTTCTCTCCGCCGACATGTCGTTCGAAGCCACGATTCTGATCGGCGTAATCGGAGGCCGAGTGGCGGGCGTGGTGGGCGGGGGATTTGTTGCCCTGCCCGGTCTGCTGCACGGCGAGTGGCTGGGTTTGCCCTTCAACCTCCTCGCCGGTCTTATCGCCGGCATGTTGCGTAACCTGGCCGGCGTTCGCGAGGACATCTGGTCGTTCTCTCCTTTTATTGACCTCAGCGTGTACCGCTGGATTCGCCGCAACCTGCCCCGTCCCAAGCTGGACTGGCAGATCATGTTCTTCTTCACCATCATCGTGCTGCGGCTGGCGCGTCAGGCCCTGGCCCGGCAGTTCCCCAACCTCATCTTTTCCGTGGACAGCTTGAACTGGCCGGTGGAAGTGGCCATTTACGCCACCGCCATCGTCTCCATCGCCATCGCGCTCAAAATCTGGAACAACACGCGCATCGAAATGAAGCTGGAAGAACAGCACCGCGCCCTGCTGCAGGCGCGCATGGAGGCGCTGCAGAACCAGATCAACCCGCACTTCCTGTTCAATACGCTGAACTCGGTTTCGTCGCTGGTGCGCTTCGACCCCGATACAGCCCGCGACCTCATTATCAAGCTGGCTAACATTCTGCGCCGGCTGCTGCGCTCGAGCGACGCTTTCGTGCCCTTCCGCGAAGAGCTGGAATTCATTGACGATTACCTGGACATCGAAGTGGTGCGCTTCGGGCGGGACAAGCTGAAGGTGATCAAGGAGCTCGACCCCGCCTCGCTCGACGTGCTGGTTCCGGGCATGCTGCTGCAGCCGCTGGTGGAGAATTCCATCAAGCACGGACTGTCGGCCAAGATTGATGGCGGCAGCATTTTCCTGCGCAGCCAGGTGGAAGAGGGCACGCTGCAGATCGAAATAGAAGACGATGGCGTGGGGATGGGCTCGGCCAACCTGCTGGAGCGGCCGACCGGCCTGGGCGGCACGGGAATTGGCATGGCTAACGTGGCCGAACGGCTGAAGGTGCTTTATGGCGATGCCGCGCGCATGGTGATTGACAGCCGTGAAGGCCGCGGCACGCTGGTGCGCCTGCGCCTGCCCGTGCTGCACAGCGCCGACACGCCCGACTTCTACGTGGCGCGTTCCAGCACCCGGCGGTAGAACTCCTCGTATTGCGGGATGATGCGGTCAGTACAGAAGCGCGCCTGCGCCGACTGCCGCGATTGCTTGCCCATGGCCCGCAGCCGCGCTTCGTCCTGCAGCAATTCGATGGCAAGGCGCGCCATGGTGGCGACGTCGCCCACATCAGCCAGGAAGCCGCTGACGCCGTGCTCCACCACTTCGGGTACCCCGCCCACGCGGGTAGCAATGGGCACCACCTCGCAGGCCATGGCTTCCAGCGCCGCCAGCCCGAACGACTCCAGTTGGCTGGGCAGCAGCATGATGTCCGCCAGAGCCAGTTTCTCGTTGATGCGGTCCTGCTTGCCCAGGAAATGTACGCGCTCGTGTATGCCTTTGTGCATGGCCAGCCACTCCGCCTGGGAGCGGTCAGGGCCGTCGCCGATCAGCAGCAGGCGCGAAGGGACCTCTTTCTGCACGCGATCGAAAATTTCAATGACGTCGAGCAGGCGCTTGACGGGTCGGAAGTTGGAAAGGTGCACCAGGAGGCGCTCGCCGGGCTCGGCATATTCGGCGCGGCGCTGGGCCACGTTGCGGTCGCGCAGGTACAGGTCGCAGTTGACGAAGTTGTAGATCACCTCGATGGAGTTGGGGATTTCGAACTCGCGCAGGGTGCGCTCGCGCAAGTAGTTGGAGATGGCGGTGACGCCGTCGCTCTGCTCGATGGAAAAGCGCGTGATGGGCAGGTAGGAGCGGTCCTGGCCCACCAGGGTGATGTCGGTGCCGTGCAGGGTGGTGACGAAGGGCAGGCGCCGCCGTTTGCCGCGCCCGGTGGCCAGCATCTGCTTGGCGAGCAAGGCGCTTACCGAGTGCGGGATGGCGTAGTGCACGTGGAGCAGATCGAGTTCGTAAATCTCCGCCACCTCCGCCATGCGTGTGGCCAGCGCCAGGTCGTAAGGCGGGTAGTCGAAGAGCGGGTAACGTGAGACCTCTACTTCGTGGTAGTAGATGTTGGGCTGGGGCGTGGTCAGGCGGAAGGGCTGCGAGTAGGTGATGAAGTGCACCTGGTGGCCGCGCTGGGCCAGTTCGATGCCCAATTCGGTGGCCACCACTCCGCTGCCGCCGTAGGTCGGATAGCATGTGATCCCGATGTTCATGCGCCCCAATGCCGCTGCTGCTGAGGGATTCGATGGAGCGCGGGCGAGAAGGATGCAAAAAAGCCCTTGGCTATTGGCTTTTGGCCCTTGGCTTTCAGCGTTCAGCCGTCAGCTCTCAGCTAAGAGCTAAGAGCCAACAGCCAACAGCCAACAGCTAAGAGTTAGAAGCCAGCAGCTGCTCCCACGAAATCAGCTCCACGCCGTGTCGTCGCAGCACGTCTCGCGCCCCTTCCGATGTGAGCACTTTTAGCTCCTGTTCGCGCGACGCACGCAGGCGGGTGCGCACCGTGTTTAGTTCGGCATCGTTGTAGCCGGGGTGGCACACGAACTCCCAGGTACCCTCAGGAATGGAGCCCACGATGGCCTCGAACAGGCGCTCATCGAGCGCGCCCGTGGACACTATGCCAAAGGTGCCGTCAGTGGTGAGCATCTGCTCTTCCTGCACCGCCTGGCGAAAATTGTCCAGCAGGCGGCGCAGCGCTTTGACTTCCGAATAGCGCTTCCACAGGCGCGGACGGCGCAACAGGTGGGCAAAGGCCAGGGGCTTAACAGGAGCGAAGGGATTGCGCAGGGCGCGCACGCCGCAGGCCCGCGCCGCCCGCAGCAGCGGCCGCAGGATGGCGGGAAACATGTGCGCGTGCTTGTGCGTATCGAAATGCGAAAGCATTAGCCCGGCAGCTTGCAGAGTGCGCATCTGGGCAGCGGCTTCCGCCTCCACCTGCGCCGCATCCATCCGCCCGCGCAGGGCGGCTGTGGCCAGTTCCCCAATTCCGTTGCGGAAACGTGGTGTGCCATCGCGGGCGAGCAGAGTGGGCACTTGGTCCGGGGGCAGGAGCGGTTTGCCGTCCACGAGAACCACGTGGCAGCCAACATTGAGTTGCGGCGCAGTCTGAGCGAACTGTACCGCCTGTCGAACGGCCCGGCCGCCTGCCATCAATGTGGCGGAGGTCACAATGCCGTGCTGGTGCGCTTCCAGGATGGCGCGATTGACGCCGGGGGTGAGGCCAAAGTCGTCTGCATTGATGATCAGGCGGCGCACGCCGCCAGTCTAACAGGCCGGAAAATCAGCCACGGAGACACGGAGGCACAGAGAAAACGACTAAAAATGTGGTCCGAGAAATGGCGATCAGGGGCAACAAATAAGGCTTCGGCGTGCGCGAAAAAAGCAGATCCTTCGCTCGGGACGCGGGCTGGTGTACCGTATCCGAGCGAGGGATGACAAAATCAAAACCCAAAAGCAGGTCCTTCGCTGCGCTCAGGATGACAATGGAAAGGTAGCTGCTGTTAGAAACCTCTGAGTGCGACCGCCGTTGGAAGCCGCAATAGCCTACTGGCCACTGACAACTGACCACTGGCAACTGCTCTTACGCTGTTCTTTCCGCCGGCTCGCGCTCCGTGTTTTCCCCAAGAATGAGGCGAATTTTTTCCAGCAGGGCAGGGAAGAGATGTTCCTTGGGAAGACAGGCTTTGGCGTCGGCCCCGGTTTCGATAGGACCGTAGCCAGTCACGATAATCACCGGCAGGCTGGGGTCCTTGGCGTGGATTTTGCGCGCCAACTGAAGACCGTCCATGCCCTCCATGCGGAAGTCGGTGACCAGCACGTCGAATTTTTCCCGATCGAGCTTTTCCAGTGCCTGGTCGGCATTGTAGGCGGAGACGGCGCGATAACCCTGCATTTCCAGGATTTCGCAGCTCAGCCGGGCCAACACTTCATGGTCGTCAACAAAGAGGATGGCTTTCATCGCGCCCCCAAAAACGGCCGTGGTGCGACACTCGAGCCTGAAGGTCGCCAGGGCCCTCTAACTCCACTTGGATTTCCAGCAGCAAGGAAAGAGATGCCTGGGAGTTCAAGTTTTGCCTCTTCTCAGTAAGCAGGCCAAAGCGCCGCTGACGGCGAAGCGGCACTGTGGTTCCGGAATTGCGAACCTCAGGATCTCTCCTTCTCGTGAACCGGGCCACCGGGGTGCACATTTGTGTTGACTGTGCCTAAGGCAGCATGCAGAATTTAGGCCCGATTTTTACCGCGGCGGCCCCTGGGTTTCCCTACAGCCAAATTCCGAGGTGCCCAGTGCTCGAGATCACCCCTCGTATTGTGGATCAGGTCCTCGTCCTGGATTGCAACGGGCGGATGGCTATCGGCGAGGACTTAGCGTTCTTCAAGAACTTTCTTAAGCAGTTGTTGTTGACCACGGACGCTCTGGTGGTGAATTTGGAGGGCGTTACCTACATGGACAGCAGCGGGCTGAGCATCATAGTTGCCTCGTATACTTCGGCTCGTGAGCGCGGCGCGACAATGAAGTTGACCGGGGTAAACAGCACGATTCGCGACCTGTTTCGTATAACCCGACTGCTCGAGGTACTCGACATCCGGCAGAGCGTTAATGAGGCCGTAAAAGCCGCTTCTGGCAAAGCTGCGAGCGCGTAAGCTCGTCATACATGAGGTAGCGATGAGCTTCGTAAGAGATTAGAATTGCACCTAGTTCGTGGAGGGGCGGTTAGCTCAGCTGGTTAGAGCGCGTGCCTTACAAGCACGAGGTCGCAGGTTCGAGCCCTGCACTGCCCACCAAGCCCGTCGGGTCCTTCTTCTGATGGAGGTCCTTCGCCGTCGCGCCTATCCGCTAGAGATCTTCCGACGCCTGCTCACGAAGCCAATTCGTGGTTTCAACGCCGAGCGGGGGCGGCAGGTTGGGCCATCAGGCCGCCCTGTGTTGCGGGCCGGAATGCAGATGAGGATGGCTCTTGCTGATGTGGGAAGTCACATCCGCGCCTAGACTCTCGAGCGAGTCACATGCGGCGAATTGCTGATCGCAATGAGCGCATTGGAAGGTGAGGGGGTCGTATTTCACCACTCTGAGGTTT
>DATEGM010000033.1:0-3975 GCA_035280085.1 Terriglobales bacterium | reverse complement strand
GAGCCTGCTGCTGTGCGTCGTGGGAGCAGCGCTCGGACTGGTGATCGCCAGCCCCATGGTTGCCGTTCTGGGGCGTTACATGTCGCGCTACTCCATTCGAGCTCTCGACCTCACGGTTGATTCGACCATGCTCTGGGTGGGAGCAGCACTGGCAGTACTGGCCGCCGTATTGCTGGCATACATTCCGCGCCTGCCTTCGTCTGAGGGCGTTCAGGGATTCAACCTAGCCAGCGGCAGCACGCGTTTTACCGGCGCCGCCAACCGTAAGCTTAGGATCTTCGCCGTGATTCAAATCGCTGCCTCGTTCGTGCTGGTGGCTTCGGCCGGCGCCACCGTGCGCACGCTGCTTTCGCTGGAAGCCGCGCAGGCTGGTTTCGATACCCGCCATGTGCTGGCGGTGAATGTTCCGGTGATGCACTTGGGAAGAACGCCCGCCCAGACGGTAGATTTCTACCGGGAGGCGACGCGGCGCATCCGCGAACTACCCGACGTCCAGAACGTTGCCATTGGCATGGTGGTTCCGTGGCGCGAGCCTGCGCCCTTCTTCCTGCAATTTGGAGTGGACGGACGCGTGCCGACGCCGAACGAACAACATCCCAACGCGGTAATACGCGTTGTATCACCCGGATTTTTCGCCACGCTGGGCCTGCCGGTGCTGGAAGGACGCGATTTCAATGACGCTGACCGCGACGGCAAAGAGCGTGTGGCCGTGGTGAGCGAGACCCTGGCGCAACGCATATTCAAGGGCGATGCCTTGAACCATCACCTCATGTGGACCGACCCGATCCTTAAAGCCGTTCCCATGATCAGCAGCGAACCGCTGCGAATTGTCGGGGTGGTGCCCGACGTGGATGACACCAACATTGTGCCGCAGCCGACTATGACCGTGTACCGTCCTTTTGACCAGGAGCCGGTCATTGGCGGCGGGCGCCTGTTCGTGCACGTGCGCTCGAATCCCTACGGCCTGGTGACGCCGCTCACGCGCCTGCTGCGCACCATGTCCGCAGATCAACCGGTGGAACATGCGGCCACACTGCAAGATGTCCGCGCCGAGGTGCTTTCCCCCGACCGTCTCAATGTCATGGTGTTCGGCGCGTTCGCGGCGGTAGCGCTGCTGATTGCCGTCATAGGAGTTGCCGGGGTGCTGGCATTCTCGGTCAGCGCGCGAACGCGAGAGTTCGGCATTCGCCTGGCGGTTGGCTCGCAGCCGCGGCAACTCTTGTGGCGCGTGCTCTCCGAGGGCGCGGTCATGGCTGTTGCCGGACTGGCTGTCGGCTTCGCCTGCGGCTTCGGGTTGGAGCGATTGGCCGGAAGTTTGCTGGCTGATCTGAAGGCGCCGGGTATGCTGGCGGTGATGGGCGCCGCCGTCGTGCTATTGCTTGCCGCCGTAATTGCGTCGGTGATCCCCGCCGCGCGCGCGGCCCGCATTGATCCAATTCAGGCGCTGCGCACAGAGTAACCGGGGGGCGGCCCAGCTAAGAAAAAAAGTCTCACGTCGAGCCAAGGCCCTTGTAGCTTGCGGTTGACTGTTTCGCCGGTGAGTTTGGAGAGATAGTGTGAATTCTCCGTTGTTACCAAAGATGGTCCCGCCCACCTTCTTCCTGCCACGATTCATCATGCTGTAACACGCGTTGTGTATATAGAAAGCATGAGTGCTCCGTATTTCGACACGGTGATTCTCTCCGATCTGCACCTGGGCTCGGAAGTAAGCCGTGCGCAAGCCGCGTTGGCCATGCTGCAGGATAGCTGCTTTCGCCGGCTGATCCTGCTGGGCGACATCTTCTGCGATCTGAACTTTCGCCGCCTGAAGAAAGAACACTGGCAGTTTCTCTCTTACATCCGCAAGCTTTCCAATCCCAAGCGCCGCGTAGAAGTGGTGTGGGTAGAAGGTAATCACGACCAGGGACTTTCGCAGGTGATGTCGCACCTGGTGGGCGTGGAAGTTTACCAGGAATATGAGTGGAGCTTCCGCGGCATACGGCATCTGGCCATCCACGGCCACCAGTTTGATCGCTTCACCATCAATAATGTGGCGCTCACCCGTTTTCTCACCACATTTTTTCTGGCGGTGCAAAAGCTCGATTCCCGCCGCCAGGATGCGGTACGCTTGCTGGAACGCCTGGACACCAAATGGCTGCGCCTGACCAGCAAAGTGGCGAACGGAGCTTTGGCGCATGCCCGGGCGCGCCAGGCGCAGCGCGTCTTCTGCGGCCACACCCATGAGCCTATGCGGCAAGAAGAGGACGGCATCGAGTACTTCAACACCGGCTGCTGGACCCAGCCCAAAGCTACCTACGTCACCATTGATGAGGAAGGAGTGCAACTCCGTGAATACAGCGAGCGAATTGACGATCGTCATTCCGGCGAAGAACGAGGCGACCTTGTTGCCGCGGCTGCTGACTTCACTGACCGAGCAGGATTACGCGAAGATGCGGAATACGAAAGTGTACCTGGCTGATGCCGGCTCCACCGACGGCACGCCGGAGATCGCCCGCAGCTTTGCCGGCCGGCTCGACATTGAGGTCATTCCCGGCGGGCTGCCGGCCACCGGCCGGAATAATGGCGCGCGGCTGGCGGTCACGCCCTATGTGCTCTTCATTGACGCCGACATTGAACTCGCCGACCGTACCTTGGTGCGGCGCGCTGTGGAGAACATGTGGCGAAAACAACTGCATTGCCTGACCACCAACATCTCCTGCCCGCTGGGCAGCACGCTGGACCGCTTTCTTTATGGTGCCAACAACGTGATGCAGCATCTTTCGCGGCTGACACGGCCTTTCAGCACCGGCATGTTCATGCTGCTGGACCGAGAGCGTTTCGCCGAGTTGGGCGGCTTCCATGAGGGCGCGCTGTTCGCGGAAGACTACATGCTGAGCAAAAAAGTGGCGCGCAACAGGTTCGGCATCGTGCGCGGCAGCGTAGTCACCACCAATCGGCGCTTCCGCAAAATGGGCCACTTCCGCATCGTGCGCTTGTTCGTGCGCACCGCCCTGAATACCTGGAACGACAGCTTTTTCCTGCGCGACCACAAGTACTGGCACTCCGAAGCTTAGTATTTGGCCGGGGCGCCGGGGCGGGTCGGCAGCGCACCGAACCTTTCGTGGAGTTCGACGGGCAGGCAGTTCTGTCGCACAATCGTCTTATACAACTCCGCGCTGCCGCGGGCGGCGCGTGTCTGGGTTGCGGGGTCAAGCGCATACAAGCCGAAGCGCAGCCGCCAGCCCTCGCTCCACTCAAAATTGTCGGTCAGTGTCCAGTGAAAATAGCCGCGAATGTCCCGGCCTTCGCGGGTCAAGTCGTGCAACTCCTTCACCGCGTTCACAATCAGCCAGGGGCGGATGCAGTCGCTCGCATCGGGCACGCCGTTTTCCAGAATGTAAACCGGCTTATTCAGGCGTGAGGCGCGTTCTACCGCGTTGCGCAGCGCCTGGGGGTAGGCCTCGCCGTAGGGATTGTCCACGCCGTGGTCGCCCTGCGGCGCATCCGGCGGCACGAACAAACGCCCAAAAAGCTGGGAGGCGCAACCCCTATCGAAGGCTACATGGAAGCGGCTATATACGTTCAATCCTACGAAGTCGCAGGTACCGCGCGCCTGTGCCAGATTGCCGTTGGCCAGGGAAAGTGGAAAACCCAGTCGCCCCTCTTCTACTACCCGCAGAAAGCTATTGTTGAACAACTCGCCCGCCAGGCTAGCGACCACCCGGTCCAGTTTAGCGCCCACTCGCGCCGGTTCGAAGACAACGTAGTTGTGCGCCCAACCGACACGTGCGTCGGCCTGCGCCTGGTGAATGGCGCGATAGGCACGGGCATGGGCCCGCCCCATGCTGCTCAGCGCGCGAATCGCGTTCAACAATTCGCCTTTTCGCCCGGGAGGGAATTCGCCCAGCACGTAGCCGAGCGCAGCATACACGTTAGGCTCGTTGAAGGTGACCCAATCCTGGCAAAGATCGCGCAGTTCCTCCACCACTCGGCGGG
>DATEGM010000032.1:0-6624 GCA_035280085.1 Terriglobales bacterium | reverse complement strand
GGAATTGTTGTACCTGGTGATGGAGCATGCGGAGGAAGACCTGTCGCAGGTAGTGGCGGCGCGGCCCCTCACCCCGCAGGAGTGCCAGGAAATGCTGCCCCCGGTGCTGGAGGCACTCACTTACGTGCACCGCCAGGGCTTCGCGCATGGGCGGCTTAGGCCGGCCAACATTATGGCGGCCCAGGAACGGGTGAAGCTCTCCGGTGATGGGCTGACGGTTCCCGGCGAGGGCAGCAACGACCTGGGCACGCCCAGCGTGTACGATCCGCCGGAAGTAGCTACTGAGGGCCTCTCCGCAGCGGGCGATGTGTGGTCGCTGGGGATCACGCTGATGGAGGTGCTGACGCAGAAGGTCCCAGTGCTGACGGCCGGGCGTAAAGAGCCGGCGCTGCCGAATTCGGTCCCGGCGGTATTGGCGGATGTAGTACGCCATTGTCTTTGCCTCGATCCCAAACAGCGCTGGACGGTGGAGCAAATTGCGGCTAGGCTGACGCCCGTGGCCGCGGCATCCCCGACCCAGAATGAAGTTAGCCACAGCCCACAGCCGACCCGGAGCAAAAAGGTTTATCTAGCTGCAGCGGTGGCCGTGGCAGTCGTCCTGGCGATTTTCATTGCAAGCCGGCGCTCCACTCATTCTCAGGCGAATACGGAACCGGTGGCAGCGGTTGAGACTAACGCCGGTACTGCAGCCAGTGCTGCCACGTCCGCACAGCCAGCCCCTACCGCGGAGCCTGCGCCTCCACCTGAGGCGAAACCTGCCCCGACTGCAAAAACGACGGCACAGAGCCCGCAGCAAGCAATTGTGCGTGAAGTCTTGCCCAAGGTGCCGAAGAGCGCTCGGGATACTATCCAAGGCACGATTCGGGTGAGGGTGCGGGTGGCGCTCGACGAGGCCGGCAGCGTAGTGGGAGCACGGTTCGATTCCGAGGGACCCAGCAAATACTTCGCGCGCCTCTCCATGCAGGCGGCCCAGGCGTGGAAGTTCGCCGCGCCGCAGGCGGGAGGACCAAATCCGGCCAAAGAATGGTTACTGCGCTTCGAGTTTCGACGAGACTCGACCCACGTGATTCCCACCCCAGTAACGCATTAGGGATTTCCCGCTTATCGGTCCGCCAGCATATCTCACGTCTGTTTTTCAGAAGCTGAGCCGCAGTCCGAACTGAATGACGCGCGGCCCGCCGCCACCCAAGCCGGGATTGCCCTGAGCAACGTCCGGAGTCTGGGTAATCAGCCCGATAGGCCCAGCGCCGCTGAGGGTGCCGTCGGCGTTCACTCCCGGATTGATAGTTCCGTTGGGCAGGGCGAAGTTGGGGTGGTTGAAGATGTTAAAAAATTCTGCCCGGAATTGGAGATTCAGTCGCTCGTAAATCTGCATGGTCTTAGCCAGTGAGAAATCCATATCCCAATAGCCGGGCCCGAAAATGGCATCCCGTCCCAGGTTGCCAAAGGTGCCATCGGCGGGTTGCTGAAAGGCCAGCGGGTTGAGATAACCGGTGGCTGGGTTCCAGTTCGACAGAATAGGGTTCACTCCCGGAAGCAGATTCGGACGCTGGTGAAAGTTGGACTGGGTGTTGAAGAAAGGATTAGAAAAAGCACTGGTGTCGTTGGAGGTGATGATGGGACTGGGTCGCCCTGACTGCACGCTGACAATTGAGTTCAGGGTCCAGCCTTGCGAGAGCTTGCCGGGCAGCCATGACAGTTTGGGAACAGCATAGTCGAGAGCGGCAGTGAAGCGGTGGCGCGTATCGAAGGTGGAAGGCCCGTGCTCGGCATGCAGGTTGAAGGAATTCTGGGGAAGCGCGGCGGTGGCGAAGTTGAAGTCAATGCCATCGGAGGCGTCGTCCAGAGACTTGGAGAAGATGTAAGAAGCGAAGCCGGAGAAGCCATGCCAATTCTGGCTGCGGAAGCTGGTCTGCAGGGAGTGGTAGGTGGAGGAACTCACTGTGGCCAGCACATCTTCAAAGGTGAAATTGGGATTGGGGCGCAGGCCAAAAGCGTTGGGCTGGTTGGCATCAAGCAGGCGGGTGAGGCGCGTCCCCTTGCTGCCCACGTAGCTGATCTGGAAGGCGGAATTTTCCGCCAGTTGTTGCTGAATGTTGAGGTTAAAGTTCTGCACGTAAGGTGTTGCAAAATTTCGAGGTGTCACAAGCACGCTATAGGGGCCGGTGGTCGCGGGCGTCAAAATTGGTCCAGTAGTTGAGCCGTTGTAGGCGTTGGAATCGAAATTGAGGGGCAGCACGGGAACCGGGCCCACCGGATTGGTGATCAGGCCGGCGGAGTTGGTGAAATTTGCGACCAGCAGGTCCTGAGGAATGTAGTCGTAGTAAATGCCGTAAGCGGCGCGCAACACGGTTTTGGGGCGCACGCTCCAGGCAAAGCCCAGGCGCGGACCAAAGTTGTTCAGGTCGCGGTTGTAGGCGCCATTCAGGCCGTGAGTGCCCACCATGGCCAGGGTGCCGTCGTTGGCCAAGTTGGACAGCAGGTTGTGCTTCTCACTGAGCGGACCGAAATACTCCCAGCGCAAGCCAAGGTTAAGCGTGAAAGTTGGACTGGCACGGAAATCATCCTGAGCAAAAAAAGCCAGGCCCTTGTTGTAGGTTGTGCGTTGTGTGTTGCCAGCGTTGGCGGAGACGAAGACGTTTGATCCAAGGTAAAAGTTGGCAAGAACATCTATGGAGGGATCGCTGGCCAAACCGGTACCGAAAACGTCGAACAGGCCGCGCTCCAGATTATCGTTGAAATTATCAATGGCGTAGCGGCGGAACTCACCGCCGAACTTCCAGGTGTTGCGGCCGCTGACCAGGGTGAAGTTGTCGAGTAGTTGATAACTCTGGCTCACCCTTCCGCGGGGGATGCTGAAGGCGGAAGCGCCCAGGTTGTCGTAAATGCCGGCAAAATCGAATTCGGGCAGGCCGGTTTTGCTGGTGCCCAGGTTCAGTCCGATGCTGGCGGGATCGAAACTGGAGTCCACGCCGCTGAAGCTGGTGCGATATCGGCTGTAGCCAAAGCGGACTTCATTGATGCGGTTGGCGCTGAGGGTGGAGAGCAGACTGAGAGAGACCACCTGCACGCGCGTGGGCGAGGTTTGGGCAAACTGGGGCAGACGCGAGCCGCTGCCGAAGCCGCCGATGGCACCCAGGGGAAAAGTCTGGTCGCTGCGGGCGAAGGCGTAGCGGCCGGTGAGCGATTCGCGGGAAGTGAGCTGGTGGTCTATTTTGACGATGAAGTTGTCCAGATCATTCCGGTCCTGGGCGCTGATAGCTGCCGTACCGGCGCTGCCGTTGAAGCCGGTGGCAGCGGGGAAGAAGTCCAGCACTTTATCGAGCGCGGGATTGATGGCCGTGAGTCCGTTGGCCAGCGCCACCGAGCGGGCCGCCGCTTTTTGGGCTTCGGTGGGCACAAACAGCAGGAAGTCTGAGCCCACGCGCTCCCGCTGCCCTTCATAGGCGGCAAAGAAAAAAGTGCGGTTCTGGATGATGGGTCCGCCCAGGGAGCCGCCGAACTGGTTGTTTTTGAAGGGAGAATGCGGGTTAGTGCTGCCATCGGGATTGGTGCGCACGTTGAAATAGTTGCGGGCGTCAAAAACGCTGTTGCGCAAATATTCGAAGACGGTGCCATGCACGGCGTTGGTGCCGGATTTGGTGATGATGTTCACCACTGACCCGCTGTTCCGGCCATATTCGGCGCTGAAGTTCGACTGCAGGTTGAATTCCTGGATGGCGTCAATAGGCAGCAGGGAGGCGGGCGCGCCGGTGATGCCTACCTGGTTCAATGCCGAGTTGTTGAAGAAGGGGTCATTGTTGTCGGTGCCGTCCAGCGTGTAGTTATTGGAGCGGTCGCGATTGCCGTTAATGTTGAACTGGCCGAATCCGGCCTGGCTGCCGGCCACGCCCGCGGGCTCGACGGTCACGCCCGGAACCAGCGCCACCAGCTTGCCGAAATCGCGGCCGTTGAGAGGGAGCTGGCCGACGAGAGTCTGATCCACGACCTGGCCGAGCACGTCGCGCGTGGTGTCTACTACCGGCGCGGCTGCGGTCACAGTCACCTGCTCTCTAGCCGTGCGCACTTTGGCCAAGTCGAAGTCAGCGGTGGTGTCGGCGCCCACCGCTACGAGCACCTTTGAGGTCACAGTGGCCAGGCTGGCAGAGCTGGCGCTGACTTCGTATTGGCCGGCCGGCACCTCGGCAACCACATAGCCCCCGTCGGGACCACTCGCAGCCGTGCGCGTCTCGCCTGTAGCCAGATTCTTCGCGGTGATGGAGGCGCCGGGAACCACTGCGCCGCTGGCATCGCGCACCGTACCGCGAATGGAGCCGCGGAAGCTCTGCGCGAAGAGCGAAACGCTGAACATCACAAGAGCGCAAACAAGAAGCCAGAAGTGGGTGTGCGTATGGCGCCGTGCTGGTTTCATTTTGATCCTCCTGCGGGGGCAGGCAATTGGTGTTCGGTACCCAGGCTCTACAGCCAACAACAGGGCCCTGAGCTGGCGCTCATTTCTTGGCAATGAACAAGGACACCGGGGGCTTGATGTGGTAAGTATCCGCGAAATTACGCTGGTTCAAGGCCAGGCTGAAGCGGCCGCGGGAGTCAATGAAGATCAGCGGCTCGCCAAGCGGAACGTCGCCGAAGGTCCGTACGAAAGGCAGGACCATATCGTCGTTGCCCAGCTTGATGTGAACCTTCTCGCCGTGGACATAGCCCAGCTTGAGGAATTCATCGCCGCTGATGTTGGTGATCAGGTTGCCGAAGGGCCCGTCGAGGGCAGACACCTGGCCGGTGATGCCGTCTGCTTCCATGTGCGAGGGGGCGACATCGAGGCGGACCAACTGCTTCAGTTCGGGGCCGACCTGGGTCCAATCTCCGCCTGCGGCCAAGTGAGCGCCGACGGGCGAAAAGATATCGCGTCCGTGGAAGGTGGAGGAGATTCCGCTGCCGATCATCCAGGAGCGGTTGGTGATTTCGCGGGCGGCGTCCAGGCCGTCGCGGTCCAACACCATGGTCATGAGGCCATTGTCGGGCAAGACAAAGTACTGGCCGCGCCTGGATTTGACCACAACCGCCTTGCGGCTGGTGCCGACCCCAGGGTCTACCACAACGACGAAAACCGTCCCGGCCGGGTAATAGGGCGTAGCACCGTAAAGGAAGCGGGCGCCGTCGGCAATAGAGAAGGGTGTCACCTGATGGGTGAGGTCCACGATGCGCGCTTCGGGAGCGATGCCCAGCATCACGCCCTTGCAAATGGGGACAGAGTCATCCAGGGTGCCGAAGTCGGTCATGAAAACGATGATTGGCCGATGCGGTGTGGAGGCGGTGGTCTGAGCCGCGAACGGGGTTACGGCCACGGCCAGGAGGAGAACAAATGCGAAAAAGGCAGGCGTGCGGAGTTCTACGAGTCGCATCATGTGTACTTTGGGTGAAGGGTATTCTAGCGCACGGCCTGTGAGAGAGTCATTCGCGAAGAGAGGAAATCGGCTAGTGGGCGCCGCGGCCGGAGAGCACGGCGGGGATGGTTTTGAGAAGGATTTTGAAGTCGAGCCACACTGACCAGTTGTCAATGTAGAGCAGGTCGAGACGCACCCAGTTGTCAAAACGGAGCTGGCTGCGTCCTTCCAGCGCCCATAAGCAAGTCATGCCCGGGCGCATGCGCAGGCGGCGCCGCTGCCAGGGCTGGTATTGGTCCACCTCATCGGGCAAAGGCGGGCGCGGCCCCACCAGCGACATGTGGCCGAGCAGCACGTTCCACAGCTGGGGCAGTTCATCGAGGCTGAGCACGCGCATCCAGCGGCCCACCCTGGTGCAGCGCGGGTCGTTGCGCATTTTGAATGCGGGGCCGTCGCGCTCGTTGAATTTTTCCAACTGGGGGAGCAGTTGGTCCGCATTGGCCACCATGGAGCGGAATTTCAGCAACTGGAAGCGCCGCCCGCCCAGTCCGCAACGGGTCTGACCATAGAACACAGGCCCGCGAGATGTGAGTTTGATGAGAATGGCAAACACGAGAAATAGAGGCGACAGGACGACCAGGGAAGCGGCTGCGACCACGAGATCAACCAGACGCTTGAAAGCGAGGGCAAAATCATTCTGCGGGCTGCTGGCAAAGCTCAGCAACGGGATTTGGCCGAGGTGCTCCACGAAGACGTGATTAAAGCCCTGAGGGAGGAAATCCAGTTGCATGCGCATGTGGATTCCTTCCTGTTCGCACTGCTGCATGAGGGATTCCAGACCGGCGAGTTCCTCGCGCCCCACCGCGAACAAGAGCTCGTCCACCACGTGGCTATGAAGCAGGTCCGGAAGCTTCTCCACCGGCATGACCGGATACGAATGGCGTAACGCGGCCGGAACCACAGGCGGTTCCGGGCCGACGCAGGCGAAAGCCAGCAGCTCGAGGCCCAGATTCGCTCCCTCTTCCAGCAGGGAGGCGAGCTCGCCGGCGCTTTGGGAGGTCCCGACTATCACAAAGTGGCGGCGATTTTCCGGCCGGGTCCGCAGCCAGGCGCCGGCGGCCAAGAGCGTCCAGCGGCTGCCTGCCAGAAGGAGAAATTGCAGAGCCACAAAAACCAGCAGCAGGCCGCGGCTGACGTACTGGCTTTGGAAGAAGAACATGCCGGTAAACAGCGCCAGCATTCC
>DATEGM010000031.1:0-11686 GCA_035280085.1 Terriglobales bacterium | reverse complement strand
CCGGTGGTGGTGTAGAGGCAATAGCGCTCGGTCAGCCAGTGCTCCAGGGAGCCAGGCGGGCGCAGTTGCACCGGAGCAGTGGGCCGATAGCGCCCGCGAAACTCGGCATTGGCGGGCACGCGGCGCTGGCTGTGATAGCGGATTTCATCTCGACTCATGCCCACTTTCATGCGGGCGTAGTAGTAAGGCAGGCGATAGAAGCTGCGGGCACCGAAGACCGCGCTGAGAATCCCGGCATCGAGGCTGAAAAAGTAAACGCCGGGCTTGTTATCCATCTTCACATAAGTTCGGACATTGAGTTCGGGCAGGCTGGAGAATCCGGGTATGGCCGGCAAACCGCGCAGGCGCACGTTGCTCATGTGGAAGGGAGTCACCGCCAGCCAGCATTGACCCTCATAGGCGTCGAGCGGAAGCTGCGCCGGAACCAGTGGACGCAGGACCTGCGGCGGCAGGGGCCAGTGGGCGAAGAGCAGGTCGTGCCACGTCTGGGTCATGATCCACGGCCCGCTGGGCAATGGCCAGGGCCGGTGGGCGGTGACTTGGAGAAGCGGGTGCATAGAAGCTGGTCGAGCTAGGACCGGCCCGATTATACGAGGCGAGGTGCCGTCCCTACGGGACTCGGATTGTTTTCCGGTCCGATACCCAGGGCTGACGCCCTGGGCTAAGTTCTGTTTCGCCCTTCGGGCTGAGGCGCACGTCCATTCGGTTTGGCTCGCGACTGCCGGGTGCTCATTGGGTTCGACTGCAAGTGTTCGGCAAATGGATTGGCATTCTAAAGCAATGCCTCGACGCCGGACAGTCGGCGCTGAAAAGTGCGAAACGCAGTTTGCTCGTGGGAGTGCTACGTAGTTTTAATGGCGGAGATTGAGGGATAAGTGCCAGTTATTAACCGCTGACGACTGCTATTGATTGCTAATTGCTGGGGTGGAAGGCGGCGTCGGGCGTGGCCGCGACTTCGGTGGCGCTGATCGGACGATAGTCGCGGTGGACTACATCCACAATCACCCGTCCAAGGATGCGGGCCTTGGCCTGGGAGTGCATGTGCACGGGGAAGGTGAAGCCGTCTATGTCGGCGTAGTCCTGCCGGAAATCAATGTCCTTGATGAAGAGGGAGGGCGATTTCACCATGCGCCCTTCGGCCCGCACCAGCGTCCCGGTATAGACGTCCACAAAAATGCGGCCCTTGAACAGTCCAGGGCGCTTCTTGCGCGGCTTAAGATGGAAAACATGCACCATGCGCCCGTTCAGAATTTCCCGGCCTTTGTAGGCGAACTTGTAGTTGTGGTTGTCAATCGCGGTCTGGCCGGGCTGGTCCTTCTGCACGTGGTCCACTTCTGACTGCAGCAGGCGGACAATAACGTTGCTCTTTACAAAGCCATCGCCGGTGAAGTTGACGGGAGTGAACTTCAGGGTCTTATGAGCGACGTAGCGGCGGTCCAGTTCGAACTGAGCGCTCTCCTTCAAGTCTGGCAGCCGCGCGCTTACCGTGCTGATAGCGGAATAGGAACCCAGGTGCGCGTCCTGAATAATGGCGTGGTTGGCCATAACTTGCAGTGCCAGCTCGGGAGCCATGCGCGGCAGGGTTATGGGCGGCAGAAGCGAGGTTGGGTCGCCGTGATTATCCGGCAAGATGTTCAGTGAAGGCACACCATCGCGCGCGCCCAACGCGGCGTGCAGGGGCACCATCTGCTGTGCGGCGGCAATCTTGTTAAGACTGACGGCAAGCAGAAATGCAAGGATAAAGGCTGGTACTGTACGGCGCATGAATATCTTGCAGTTATATGCGATGTCGCCAGCCATAAAAAGTACCAAACTAATTTCGCCGGGGGAAGCCCCTAGTTGTTACGGGCCAACTTTGTCGGCGGTTCCGCATCGCTATAGAACGGCGGCGCATGCCAGGACAAATGCCAAACCACGCCAAATCAGTGCGTTCGTAAGAGAAAAGCCCTAGTCAATTTCCTGCCGGAAGAAAATTTGCATGTCGAGGCCGGGACCAGTGAAGTAGTATCGGAATCCCCATGTCTGAGACGAAAAATGGAAGCGCCGCGGCGGCGGGGCAGACCAATGCCACGGAAGTTTTTGCCGTGCATGGAGCGGAGCCGGAAGTGCAGGCTTACGCCATGGCCAAATATTCGCGCTCGGCGCTTTCCATGAAGGAGTCGCTGCGCGAAATCAGCAGCCAGAAAGCGGAAAAATTCCTCGACACTTTTTACTTCCAATATGGCCATCGCTCCATTGCCGACCTCGCCCATATTGCGCTGGCGGTAGAGCGGCTCTCCATCCTGGCGGCGATTGCGCTGGTGGATGAGCAGCGCTGGGACGGCCAGGAGCGCTCCACCCGCTATCAGGATTTCAAGAAGAGCGGCTACTACCGGCCCGATTTCGGCGACCAGCAGGCGCAGCGGCTCTACAGCGAAACTGTGGACGGCCTGTTCGCCGCCTATGAAGGCCTTTCCGAGCGCATGTGGCGCCACCTGATGGCGCAAACGCCCAAGCCGGCGGAGATGAAGCAGGAGGCCTACGAACGCACGCTGCGGGCGCGCGCTTTCGATGTGGCGCGCTACCTGCTGCCGCTGGCCACCATCACCTCACTAGGCGAAATTGTCAACGCGCGCACGCTGGAGGGCCAGATTTCCTGCCTGCTCTCACACACCCATGCCGAGGTTCGACATCTGGCCGAGTTGCTGAAGCGCGCGGCGACCGAACCCGCCTACAACGTCAATCACGAGCTATGGCGGGTGCTGGTGGAGGACATACGCCAGCTCCATCCCGCGCTGGGCGGGCGAGCGGAGGCGGAACTGCTCCGGCCGGTGCGGGTGGCACCCACGCTGGTCAAATATGCCGATCCCAATGCCTATGAAATGGAGACGCGACGGGAGCTGCGCCAGGCTGCGGCCGAGCTGATGAGGGGAGTAAAGATCGCGCCGGCTCAGCCGGTGGAGCTGCTGGAAGACGAACCGCTGGAGGTGGAGCTGGCGGCCACGCTGCTCTACCAGCACTGCCACTATCCGTACCGGCAGGTGCGGGAAGAGGTGGAGAGCGCAGGGGAAAAGCGCCGGCAGGAAATTATTGACCTTGGCGTTCGCCACCGCGGCAAGCATGACGAACTTCTGCGCGCCTTCGCAGTTGGCCAGCGGCTGCGCTTCGACATCCTGATGGACATTGGGGGGTTTCGCGACATGCACCGGCACCGCCGCTGCGTCCAGATTGGGCAGGGATTCACCACCGCCCACGGCTACGACCTGCCCGAGGAACTGCAGGCTGCGGGGGAGACGACGGCTTACGACCAGGCCATGCGGCACAGCGCCCAGGCCGTGGAACAATTAGCCAGGGCGGCGGGGCCGGAGGCGGAAGAAAGCGCGCAATATGCCATTCCCCTGGGCTTTCGCAAGCGCACGCTGTTCAAGATGGACTTTGCCGAGGCGGTTTACATTTCTGAGCTGCGCACCGGGCAGGCCGGCCACATGTCCTATCGCAAGGTGGCCTGGGGCATGTACGAGGAAGTGGCCCGCAAGCACCCGGCTCTGGCTAAGTACTTCCGGGTACAGGATGTAAGCGAACCCGCAGACCTTTTGAAACGCTGAACGTCAGGCGTGCCCGGCATGGAAAGCCTCTCGGGTCCGTCCGTAACGCATTTCCAGACTGCCCATTTCGGGCAAAGAAGTGGTAAAGTTCCGCCCTACTCGCATTTCATCGGGGGAGAGCAATGGCGTTGACGCAAAAATACTACGAAGAGCAGTCGGGCGTGGCCCTTCGGCGCACGGATAGGTTAACCCTGGCTTTGGTCGGTACGGGCGTGATTTTTGCTTCGCTGGGCCTGGGTGAAGCTGTCTATCGCCTCGTATTCTTGGATTTTGACGGCGCCACCGACCGCTTGCCCATCGAAATGTTGTTCGGACTGGCGTTCGCCTGGATGGCCACCAAGCTGGTCAAGAGAATTTACCATTACCGCATGGAGACTTCGGCGCGAATCAAACTGGTTCGGGACCGCAACACTCGTATCCGCGACGCGGCCGAAGCCATTGCGCCTCTGTCCTATCCCAGCAATCAGCAGGCGATCCGCGTAATCCGCGAAGAAGTGAATCGAATCGAGTGGGCGCTGGCCGATATTGTGCCGCAATGAACGTGCGGGTGCCGCCGGCTAAATATGCCAGCCATGTCAAAAGGCTGAGGGCGTTCAACTCCATTGGTTTAGCAGGACTACCGGCTCGTGCCGGTCGCAACGACCTTGGTTTTGGGCGTCCGCTGCAATCTGTTTTCCACCACCAATTTTGGTGATTCACCATCTGGGTGAAGAGAAAGCCGGAGCACACACGTGAGCCGACGCTATCCACAAAATTATCCACAGGGTTGCTGAGAGAGGTGCAGCAAAGCTGTGGAAAGCGGCAGAATGCATTCGCCTTTTCTTCGCTTTTACCCTATACTCTCCCGAAGCGGGAATCCTGTGGAAATTCAGCAGTATTCTGGCGCTGACGCCAGCCCAGCACAGGTGTACTTTAAATAGTAGATATCTCCCAGAACTACATATCCCCCGTATTCGGGCAGGAGCAAGCTTATGGCCGACGAACGTACAGAAAAAGTGCGGGCTATTGACCTGGCGGTCTCGCAAATCGAAAAGCAGTTTGGCAAGGGCTCGATCATGCGCCTGGGCAGCAAGGAAGCGGTGGTGCCCATCTCCATAATCTCCACCGGCGCCATTTCCCTGGATGCGGCGCTGGGCGTGGGCGGCATGCCGCGCGGCCGGGTAGTGGAGATTTTCGGGCCGGAATCGTCGGGCAAGACCACGCTGGCCCTGCAGGTGGTGGCGGAAGCGCAGAAGGCGGGAGGCATGGCGGCGTTTGTGGACGCCGAGCACGCGCTCGATCCCATCTACGCGCGGAAGCTGGGCGTGGATGTGGATAACCTGCTGATTTCCCAGCCCGACTACGGCGAGCAGGCGCTGGAAATTGCCGAGGCGCTGGTGCGCTCAAACGCTATTGATGTGCTGGTGGTGGACTCGGTAGCCGCGCTGGTGCCCAAGGCCGAACTGGAAGGCGAAATGGGCGACAGCCACATGGGCCTGCAGGCGCGCCTGATGTCGCAGGCCCTGCGCAAGCTCACCGGCATTGTTTCCAAGTCGCGTACCTGCATGATCTTCATCAACCAGATCCGGGAAAAGATCGGGGTAATGTTCGGCAACCCCGAGACCACCACCGGGGGGCGGGCGCTGAAGTTCTACTCCTCCATTCGGGCCGACATCCGGCGCATCGCCGCCATCAAGGAAGGCGATGTGGTGGTGGGCTCGCGCACGCGGGTAAAGGTGGTAAAGAACAAGGTGGCCGCGCCCTTCCGGGAGTGCGAGTTCGACATCATGTACGGCGAAGGCATTTCCCGCGAAGGCGACCTGATTGACCTGGCGGTGAACCACAACGTGGTGGAGAAGTCGGGCGCCTGGTTCAGCTACAAAGGCGAGCGCATCGGTCAAGGCCGGGAGAACGCGCGCACGTTCCTGAAAGAGAACAAGGACATCGCGGCGAAAATCGAGGCTGAGGTGCGCAAGGCCCTGGGCCTGGTGAAGGAACCGACCAATGGCGCGGCGGAGAAGCCGCAAGCGCCGCCGCCTCCACCCCCTGGCCGGACTGTGGCCATGCCCGCGGCCCGGCGCTAGAAACATCAGCCAGGGCGTGGACTTAACCGAAGCCGCTCAACCCTGAGCGGCTTCTATCTATCTCTGAACAGAAGGCTTGAACCTTCTATGCCGCACCGATTTTGGAACTCCCGGATGTTTCAGTTAACTCTTGCGGCATTATCCAAGGCGTAATTTTCCCTACCGCAGCCGGTTTGAGATTGCACAAATACCGGTGCTTTCGTTCTTGACATAGCGCCGGGATGTGCTACTTTGCCGCACCACGGCCCTCCAAGCGGATTTCTCTCTTCAGGCAGGTGTCCAATGAACATACATCGCAAGGCAATTTGGGCCGGTCTAATTTTGTGCGCCACCGCCGGAGTTGGATGCAAGAGGACCGAATCCGGAGAGCACTTTGGGGGAAAACCTCAAGGAAGGATACTGGTCATCCACGTGCGCTCCGATGTGACAACCGATCCTCCGGGGCAGTGTTATGTGGACTGCAAGACCGTTAATGTTTATACCCCGGATCACCAGAAGCTGCGATGGGTTTCGGATGATGGCAAGAAGTATATTGTCGATTTCGAGAAAGGTCCTGTATTTCCCAATCCAGACCCCGGCACTCCTTTTAAGGATGGACAAGGCAAGCCGAAGCATACTCTCTCGACAGATGATGCTGAACTCGAGCCTACAGGACCACATGGCTACTATTACTATTCCGTGAAGGATGCTAACGGGAACATATGTCTCAAGCCGGAAGATCCGGGTCTGCACGTTAACCCCTAGCGTGAGCTGATACCGGCGGTTCGGAATAGCGCGCGGATACGTGGATTGTCGCGCAAGTGGTCGAAGTCCGGCGTGTCGCGGATAGCAGAAACCGGGTAGCCTTTGGCTACGGCCTTCTCCAGCGACGCCAGGCACTTTTCGGTGTCGCCCAGCTGGTTGTAGACCAACGCCGCCCGGAAATTAACTTCAGCATCCTCCGGGGCCAGCTGCAGTGCCCGGTGTGCGTCAGAGAGCGCCTGCCCCTTATCTCCAACCATGGCGTAGTAAGTAGCCCGAAACGCTATAACCGTAGCGTCTTGCGAGTTAATCTGCAGTTTGGAATCGGATATGGAGATCGCCTTGCGGTAGGCCGCCGCCGCCTCTTCCCGCCGACCCGGAACCCAGTAAAGAGCATCGCCCAGGTTCCCCCAGGTGAGCGAGTCGCGGTAGTCGTCCAGCTTCAGCCCTTCCTGGAACATCTGTGCCGCCTCGGGAAACCGGCGTAGATCGAACAACGCTGTGCCCAGGTTGCTGTATGCCTCGAGCGTGGGCCTAAGCTCGATAGAACGTTTTAGAACTTGAATGGACTCGGTATATCTGCCCTGGATGGCGTAGGCGGCGCCCAGATTGTAGTAGCCCTGAAAATTCTGCGGAGCCAGCTTGATCACGCGCTGGAACATGTCTACGGCATCGGCATAGCGGGCCTGGTTGAAATAAAAAGCGCCCAGCCAGTTGTATCCCGCCCAGTACTGCGGACGAAGGTTGATGGCCTGACGATAGGCGGCCTCGGCGGCGGGCAATTTGCCCAGCTTCTCGCTGGCGTTGGCCACCCCGCGAAGCGCATCGATTTGGCTTCCATCCAGCGCCAGAGCTTTCTGGAACTCGCCTGCGGCCTGTTGATAAAGGCCCTGCTCGTTGTAAGCGTCACCCATGCAAACGTGACTTTCCGGAATGTGGGGGCTGAATGTCAGCGCCTTCTTGCAGTTGGCGGCTGCCAACGTGATCCAATCATTGGTGCGGTTACTTTCTCTGAATCCGTGCCAGTAGGCTTCGCCCATGCCGGCATAGGCACGCCCGTAGTTGGGGTCAACTTGCAGCGCCTGGCCAAATTCGGCGATGGCGCTCTGGACGTTTTCCGGCTTCTGGTACTCCTGCAGGTAGCCCAACCCGCGAAGGTAGTGCTGATAGGCCTCTGGCTTCGTATCGGCCCGGACGTGGGCGCTCTCGCGCTGTGTCTTCGGAATTTCAAGAGCCAGGATTTCAAGCGCTTTACTCACCACTTTGTCTTCCAGCCCGAAAATGTCGTTGGTGGCAGCGGTAATAGTGCTGGCGCCCAAGGGCCGCTGGGTGGCGGCGTCCACCAGCATGCAGTTGATTCGCAGTTGCGGTCCGGCTTGCTGCACGCTGCCCTCCAGCACCCAGTCCACGCCAAAATCGCGGTGAGCCTGCTCGGCCGTCTTGATGCCCTGGGCCTGGATTTCATCGGCAGATACCAACTGCACGGAGTTGTGGTCGCTAAGCTGGGCCAGTTGCGCGGTAAGGGTTTCGGTCATGCCGGTGCCCAGCGCGTTCGTGGCTTTATCGCCGTCCACGGCCCGAAAGGGCAGAATGGCCAAAATTCGCGGCGCACGGGGAGCGGGTTGCAGACGGTTCTTCAGGCGCCAGCCGGCCAGGGCCAGCAGAATCACCACTGGCACCGCCAAGGCCAGAAACGCCCATCTGCGGTTCACCCGCGGCAGTACGGGCCGAGCCCCCGCTGAAACATAAGAGGTTCCGCTGGCGCTGGGCAGCAGCCGGTTTAGATCCACCCGCATTTCCCGGGCAGTCTGATAGCGGCGCTCTGGGTCCTTGTCCAGAGCCTTCAGGATAATGGGTTCGAGTCCCGGCGGCAGGCCGGGATTGATGGCGCTGGGAGGCTTGGGAGGCTGCCGCAGGATGTCATCAATCAGTTGCGGCGGGTGACGCTCGGGAAATGGGCGCTGGCCGGTGGCCATCTCGTACATCACGACTCCTGCCGCCCAGATGTCGCTGCGCTCATCCACGTTATGCCCGCGAACCTGCTCTGGCGACATATAGGGCAGGGTTCCGGAAAGGATCGGATTCTGGCCCAGGGTTTCCGTGGCCAGGCTGGCATCCATGGGCTTTGCCAGCTTGGCCAACCCGAAGTCCAGAACCTTAAGTTGGCCCTTCGGCGTAAGCCGCAGGTTTCCGGGCTTCAAGTCACGATGCACCACCCCTTGCTCGTGGGCGGCTTCGAGCGCCTGCGCCAATTGCACCGCCAGGCTCATAGCTTCCTGCTCGGGCAAAGCGCCGGCCAGCAGCTTGGTGTTCAGGGTGACGCCGGCGATGTACTCGATGACCAGGTAGTCCACGCCATCCTGACTGCCGAACTCATGCACGGTAGCTATGTTCGGGTGGTTGAGGCGGGCCAACGCCAGAGCCTCTTTATGGAAACGCGCCCGGGCTCCGCTGTCGCTGATGGTGCCGGCGGGAAGGACTTTGACGGCAACGTCGCGGTCCAGCTGCAAATCGTGGGCGCGGAAGACGATACCCATCCCCCCGGCACCAATCTGCTCCACGATGCGATAGTGCCCGAGCACCTGGCCGATGCTGGGGGAGGGGGACGACATTGCGGGAATGTTAGGCCCATGCCGTTCGCGGGTCAATTGCCTGTTGTTCTCATGGTTATGCCGCGGATTGCGGGCGTGAACTGGCGGGCATTAGAATCGCGCTGTTCGGCCGATTCCCGTACAATTGAGGCTGATTGAAGCCCGTCATCGCCATCTATCCCGGCTCGTTTGACCCCTTGACCAACGGCCACCTGGACCTGATCGAGCGGGGCGCCAAGATATTTGACGAGCTGATTGTGGCCATCTTGCGCAATCCGGAAAAAGAGCCGCTGTTCAGCCTGGAAGAGCGGCTGGAAATGATCCGGGCCATGACCCGGGAGCGGGAAAATGTGCGCGTGGACAGCTTCGACGGGCTGATGGTGGATTACGCGCTGAAGGTCGGCGCCACGGCGGTGCTGCGCGGCATTCGCGCCATCAGCGATTACGAGTACGAGCTGCAGATGGCGCTCATGAACCGCAAGCTGGAACCGCGACTGGAAACGGTGTTCATGATGCCGGCGGAGACTTACTCCTACCTGAGCTCGCGCCTGGTGAGGGAAGTGGCCACGCTAGGCGGCTCAGTGCGCGGCCTGGTGCCGGAGTTGGTGGAAAAGAAATTGCGCGTCAAGCTGGCGCCGGCCATGGCGCGGCACAAGGAAGCAACTCCCAAGTAGAGAAGGAATGGCGATGGCAACCACGGAAGTGCGACCCACGGTGAGCTTCGCCGAGCGGATAGCGCGTATTGAGATTTCCGCTACGGCGGCGGTGGTGAATGAGGCGGAAAGGCTGCGGGGTGAAGGCGCGGACCTGGTGGACTTCGGTGCAGGTGAACCTCACTTCGCCACCCCCAAGCACATCAAGGATGCGGCTATCGGCGCCATCCAAGGCAACTTCAGCAAGTACACAGCGGTAGCGGGCACGGCCGAATTGCGCGACGCCATTGTGCAGCGGCACACCTCTGATTTTGGCTCCAACTACCGGCGGGAGGAAGTTATCGCCTCCGTGGGCGGCAAGCAGGCGCTGTTCAATGCCATGCAGGTGCTGGTGGACCACGGGGATGAGGTGATCCTGCCCGTCCCCTACTGGGTGTCGTTCAAAGACATTGTGCGCTACGCTGGCGGCCAGCCGGTGATGGTGGAGACCGACGAAAATCAGAACTTCGCCCTGACTGCCGCCATGGTGGAGCGGGCCATCACCTCGCGCACTAAGCTCATCATCTTGAATTCGCCGGGCAATCCTTCGGGCGCGGTGATGAGCCCGGAGGATATGACCGAAGTGGTGCGCCTGGCCACGCAGCGCGGCATCTGGGTGGTCTCTGATGAATGCTATGTTTACCTGAATTTCACGGGTCGGAACTTTTCCCTGGGTTCGCTGCGGGAGGGACGTGAACGGTTGCTGGTGGCGGGTTCGCTCTCAAAAACCTACGCCATGACGGGATGGCGCCTGGGTTATGCCCTGGGTCCGGAGGCGGTAATTAAGGCGATGCAGAAGCTGCAAAGTCAGTCCACCTCCAACCCAACCTCGTTTGTGCAGAAGGCGGCGGTGGCGGCGCTGAAGGGCTCGCAGCAATGCGTGGAGGAGATGCGGCGGGAATACATCCAGCTCCGGGACCGGGTGGTTGCGGGGTTAAGGGCAATCCCGGGGGTTCGCTGCCCGTTGCCGGAGGGCGCGTTCTACGCTTATCCCAACGTGTCGGCCTTTTTCGGACGGGGCGGAGTGAAGAATGCGGCCGACGTGGCCGGGCGGCTGCTGCGGGAGGCGCATGTGGTCACGGTGCCGGGCGAGGGCTTTGGCACGCGCGAACACATCCGCATTTCCTATGCCACTTCGGCTAAAGAACTGGAGCGGGGGCTGGAGCGGATGCGCAAATTCTTCGCTTCCATATAACCAATCAGCAGAAACGCGGCAACTGCTCTGCCCGGACCTGCTTCTATACAGTTTACGTGCAGGTGTTGGTGTTGCATCCAAACATAACTGTGGCTCTGGGTAGTTAGTAGCTGGTAGTTGGTAGTTGGAGGCTACTAACCACCAGCTACCAGCTACCAACTACTGAGCCAATGGAGCTATATCCCTTACTGCTCTTGCCGGAATTCAGCCCGCGGCCGTGGGGCGCGATGGACCTCTCCCCCATTTACGCGGGGCGCAAGTTTGCGGAGAAAATCGGCGAATCCTGGCTGACCGGCGATGAGTGCCGCGTGGCCAACGGCCCCCTGGCCGGACAGCGCCTGGCCGATCTGGCCCAGAAGTATGGCCGGCAATTAGTAGGCGATGCGGCACGAGAGCCCAACCGGTTTCCGCTGCTGCTCAAGTTTCTTTTTCCCCACGACAAGCTCTCCGTCCAGGTGCATCCTGACGACGCCTGCGCCCAGGGCGTGGGCCAGCCGTGGGGAAAAACCGAGTGCTGGTATGTTCTGCATGCGGAAAAAGGAGCGCAGGTGGCGCTAGGCATGAAGCCGGGCACAACGCGCCAGCAGTTGGAGCAGGCCATCCGTGAAACCCGCGCCGAAGATCTGCTGAACTGGATTGACATCCATGCCGGCGAGATGATTTATGTGGCCGGAGGCACGGTCCACGCCATCGCGCCCGGCTCCATCCTGGTGGAAACCCAGCAAAGCTCCGACACCACCTACCGGCTTTATGATTACGGCCGTCCGCGTCCGCTGCACCTGGAGCAGGGCATGCAGGCGGTGAAGGAGAAGACGGGCTC
>DATEGM010000030.1:0-3056 GCA_035280085.1 Terriglobales bacterium | reverse complement strand
TGGGACATTGCGCCTTCCTGCTCAGTAGCCGGCAAATTCTTCAGTGCGGATGTCATCCTCGTCCACCTTTGTCTCCAGCAGCATTTTGCGCATGGCGGCCACCATGGCGGGAGGCCCCGCCAAATAATAAATGGGTCCGTTCAAATTGGTCAGGTATTTGATGAGCATGGCGCGGTCAATGAAGCCGCTCTCACCATCCCACGGCCGCTTGGATTTCTCCATGTCGGTCATGGTGGGAATGAAGTGGTAGTTGGGGTTCTCCTTCTCCAGGCGGCGTAGTAAATCGAGGAAAGGGGCGTCTTCGGGCCGACGATTGGAGTAGAACAGGTAGAGCGGGTGCGGCAGATGATCATGCGCGGCCTGGGCAACGATGCTCATAAAAGGAGTGATGCCGATACCGCCAGCGAGGAACGCTGCCGGCTTCTTGGAATTTTTGTGCAGGGTGAACGAGCCCATCGGGCCGTCAATTTTGAGCTCCGTTCCCAGGGGAATGGATTTCAGGCTGCGCTTGAAGGCGCTCTCGCGCATGCGGGTGGCAAACATCAATTCTTTTTCGTGGGGCGCGCTAACAATGGAAAAAGTGCGAATGTTCCCTTCCTCATCTGTTTCCGGCGGGTTCAACATGGTCAAGTCCACCGACTGGCCGCCCTGGAAATCGAAGCCCGCCGGTTTCTCGAAATGGAAGGCCATTGTGCCCTCCGCAATCTGCTCGCGGGATATCAGCTTGCCCTGGTACACAGGCATGATGTTGCTCCTGGCCGCCGTACAGCAATGAGCCGGACTTTATATTGACTCAATCACCCTTTGATTAAGCCAAAGCCGCTGCGGTTACACTTTGCGAGTTGCCGGTGCTGTACCAGAGTTCCGCGCTGTTTATGTTAGTCGGCGCGCTTTCGTCAAACTTCTATCATACATCGCAGACCCGCATCGTTCTACGAGGCCGCTTTCCTATCGTGTTACGATATGATTCTTCCCCAGCGAGGAGGCAAACCGCCATGATTCAGCTGAAACGCGTTTATGAGCCCGCAAGCAAAGCCGACGGCGCCCGCTATCTGGTGGAGCGCCTATGGCCTCGGGGCGTGAAAAAAGAGTCGCTGCAGGTGGAAGGCTGGCTCAAGGACGCAGCCCCCAGCACCGAATTGCGAAAATGGTTCTCCCATGACCCAGCCAAGTGGCCCGAATTCCGCCGCCGCTATTTCGAAGAACTCAAGAAAAATCCTCACGCTTGGGAGCCGCTGATTACTGGCGCCCGCCGCGGCCGCGTCACCCTGGTTTACAGTTCGCACGACTCCGAGCACAATAATGCGGTTGCCCTGAAAGGATTCCTGCAGCAACGCCTGGGCAAAAAGGCAGCTTGAAAACCGCATGGCGGCAAGAGATCGCGTTCAACTGGTAATCGCTGATGTGGACGGCACCCTGGTCACGCAGGACAAGGTGCTCACCGACCGGGCCCGAGAAGCGGTGCGCCAACTTCTGGCCGCGGGCATCGCCTTCACCATCACCAGCGGCCGCCCGCCGATGGGCATGAAGATGCTCATCGAACCGCTGGGACTGAAGCATCCTATCGCCGCCTTCAACGGCGGAGTGATGGTGCGTCCAGACCTCTCCGTGCTGCAACAGCATTTGCTGCCCCAGGCAGCGGCCCAGAGCGCTTGTGAAATCATTGACCAGCACAAGCTCGATGTCTGGCTCTACACCGGCCAGGACTGGTTTGTGCGCAAGCGGCAAGCGCCGCACGTGGACCGCGAAGAGTGGACGGTGAAGTTCCCGCCCAAGGTAGCGGCCAGCTACGACGGGCTGTTAGCGCAGACGGCCAAACTGGTGGGCGTGAGCGATGATTACGCCGCAGTGGCCAAGTGCGAACAGGACGTACAAAAGCAGTGCGGCACCCAGGTTTCTGCTTCCCGCTCCCAGCCTTATTACCTGGACGTGACCCATCCCCAGGCTAACAAGGGCGAGGTGATCACGGCGCTTTCGCAAATGCTCAAGATTCCGCCGGAAAAGATCGCCACCATCGGCGATGGGCCCAACGACGTGCTCATGTTTCGGCGCAGCGGCATCAGCATCGCCATGGGCAACGCCAGCGACGAAGTGAAGAAGGCGGCGAAGTTCGTTACCGCTTCCAACCAGGACGAAGGCTTCGCCCGGGCTATGGAGCAGTTCGTGCTTTCGTAGCGCCGGCGTCTCACCGGCTGTCCTGAGGCCGTCTCGCCTCAGCCTCGCGGGCGAGGGCGCCCGCGCCACAAGAGGCTTGGGGGGAAGGGCTCCACCCCGTCCTCACATGGCGGCAGCACCGGCCCGTCTCCTCCCATACAATAACCCTGTGAGATCCACAATTTTCGTGGTGGAGGATGACGCCGACATCGCTCGCCTGGTTCGCCATCACCTGGAGGCTGCCGGCTTTGGAGTGCGGGCGTTCGCTTCCGCTTCCGGCGTGATGGCCCAAGCTGAACAGGAGCGGCCAGCGCTGCTGCTGCTGGACATCATGATTCCCGGCGGCGACGGCCTGGATCTCTGCCGCCGGGTGCGGGAAACTCCGGCTATTGCCGCCACACCGGTCATCTTTCTCACCGCCCGCACCGCCGAGGCCGATCGCGTGCTGGGCCTGGAACTCGGCGCGGACGACTACATCACCAAGCCCTTCAGCCCGCGCGAACTGGTGGCGCGGGTGAAGGCCGTGCTGCGCCGCTTCGAGCAGCCGCTGCAGCCGGCCACCCTGAAACTCGACGACATCGAGATTGATACCGGCGCCATGCTCCTGACCGTGCGCGGCAAGAACACACCCGCTACGGCCACTGAATTTCGGCTGCTCGAATACCTGGCGCGCCATGCCGGCCGCGTCTTTACCCGCGACCAACTGCTCGATGCGGTGTGGCGCGATACGGCTTACGTGACCCCGCGCTCGGTGGACGTTTATGTGCGGCGCATCCGGGAAAAGATTGAGCGCGATCCGGAAAATCCCCGCTATTTGCGCACGGTGCGCGGCGCCGGCTACCGCTTCGAGGTACCGCGGTGAGAAAGCGCATCTTCTTCAAGCTGCTGGGAGCGTTCCTGCT
>DATEGM010000029.1:0-7671 GCA_035280085.1 Terriglobales bacterium | reverse complement strand
TAAGCAGCGTATGCCATTTGTGGAGTGGCATTTCTAGTTTTGCACGCGATTACGGGTGTGTGCACCCCGGCATGCCTCTTGGCCGCAAGCATCCCCGTCGAAGCCGTGACGCCCCCATAGTGAGGAACCCGCCAAAGCGGGCGCAGCCGTGCAAAGAACCACTTCCAATCTAGGTGGTAAGCGCTTGGAAGTCAATTGATTAGATGCTGCGGAGGTTACGGGAGGTGCAGGGAAGCGGGAGTCAGGAGTCGGGGGTCAGGAGTCGGGAGTCAGGAGTCGGTAAAACAGTGGTTTGGATGCCTGAAGAGTAGTTGGTTGCTGGTAGTTGGTAGTCCGTCCTTCATGCGGGTAGCTGATGATAAACACCTACTAACTGCCACCTACGCACCCCTGACTCCCGACTACCGAGTCCTGACTCCCGGTTCTTGCTTTTCCGCATCTTCCCGGCATCCAAGTCATCTGATTGATTCATGACGGGTAGAATGATGACCTGGCGTGGCCGGTAGAATGGTGTCCTTGCCCAAACCGTTACCAGGAGAGCCGCTATTGCGCACGGAGTGTTTGCCCTTCACGCTCATTCCGCACACCACCCCGCTGTTTACCGATCTCCTGTACAACTACCCCAAAGTAAGCCAATTTTTTCCACATTCTCCTGATCTGGCGCAATGGGCCAAGGAGGCAGCGGGGTTGATCCGCTATGACTCCAGCCGACGGCAGAAGGTGGCCGCCATCCTGGAGCGGCAGAACCGCAGCTGGGGCGCTTCAGCCGAGACCCTTAAAAACATAGAGCGGTTGCGGACCGGAGCCACCTGCGTCGTGACCGGGCAGCAGGTAGGACTGTTTGGCGGACCTTTGTTTTCCATCTTCAAGGCCCTGGGGGCTATCCGACTGGCGGAGAAGGCCACGGAGCTGGGCGTGGATTGCGTGCCCATGTTCTGGCTGGCTACGGAAGACCACGACCTGGCCGAGATCAACCACACCACGCTGCTGGCCAGCGACGGTTCGCTGCAGGCGGTGGCGGCCACCAGCCAGGGGACGCCCGATGCGCCGGTTAGCGAAATTCGCCTGGGAAAGGAAATTCTCGAGCCCCTGGAGATGGCAGTAGCCGCGCTGGGCGACTCGGAAATCGCCGACCTGCTGCGCCGCTGTTATCAGCCGGGCGAGACCCTGGGCAGCGCCTTCGCTAAATTGTTTGCGGCCCTGGTGGGCCGCTGGGGCGTGGTCATGCTGGATGCTTCCGACCCGGAACTGCATGCGCTGGCCCAGCCCATTTATCGGGCTGCCATCGAACGCGCCGAGGAGCTTGACCAGGCGCTACTGGAACGCGGCCGTGAGCTGCTCTCTTCCGGCTATCACGATCAAGTGAAGGTTACGGAGCTTTCCACGCTGCTGTTCACGGTTCAGAACGGTTCGCGGATGGTGATTCATCGCGCAAATGGCGCGGCTAGGGCGGCGGATTTCTGGATCGGAGAAGAGAAGATCAGCCGCGAGGAGCTGCTCAAGCGCATAGACGCCGAGCCGCAGCACTTCAGCGCCAACGTGCTGCTGCGCCCGGTGGTGCAGGATTATCTGCTGCCCACGCTGGCCTACACCGGAGGTCCGGCGGAGTGCGCCTATTTCGCGCAAGCCGCCGTGGTTTATGAAAAGCTGCTGGGCCGGGTGACCCCGGCGGTGCCCCGCTTCAGCGCCACGCTGGTAGAGCCCAAAGCAGGCAGCCTGCTGGAGCGTTACAGCCTTAGGCTGACGGATGTGTTTGAGGGGCCGGAGCGGATGCGCGAGACGCTTGCGGAACGGGCGCTGCCCGCAGACTTGAAGGCGGCTTTTGAAGCGGCGGAAAAGACTTTGGATCAATCCTTGGCGCGGATTGTGACCTCGCTCGAGCACCTGGACCCAACGCTAGTGGATGCGGCCCAAAACGCCGGTTCCAAGATGCATTACCAGCTCGACCGTTTGCAGGGCAAGGCGGCGCGCGCGGAATTGCTGCGCAATGAGGTGCTGGACCGTCATGCCGGCCTGCTGAACAACATCCTCTTCCCGCATAAGGAGCTGCAAGAGCGGGAGATTGGCGGCGTGTCGTTCCTTGCCCGGCACGGGATGGAGTTGCTGGAGCGCCTGTACCAGGCCGCGAACGGCAGTTGCCCTGACCACCAGGTTATCTACCTTTAGCCCGGCAGGTGGCGTGAAATCCGCGGTAGTGCACGCGAGATCCCCTTCGACAAGCTCAGGGCAGGCCCTCGGGCCTGAAGGCCCTCAGGATGACTCCCTCCATCAAAAGTTCTTATCTTACGCAACTACTAACTACCAGCTACTGTCTACCGCTTTGCGGTATCATCAGCCTATGCCTAAGGCAGCCAAGGCGTCTCCCGCCTTTGAGGTTACTTGCCCGTGCTGCAATGCGGTGCTGAAGGTGGACCCGGAAACGCAGGCGGTCATTGCCCACACCGCCGCCAAGGCGCCGAAGACTTTCAACGACATCGAAGAGGCCGCGCGGGCCATGAAGGAGCAGGACAGCCGCCGCGAGTCGGTATTTCGGCAGTCTGTGGAAGCGCAGAAGCACCAGGCTGACCTGCTGGAAAAGAAGTTCCAGGAAGCCTTGAAAAAGGCCAAGGAATCGCCCGATACGGGCAAGCCCATCCGAGACTTTGACCTCGACTAAGCGCCCGCTGCTGCTGGGTCACCGGGGCGCACGCCTGCCCCAAGTTCCCGAGAACACACTCGCCGCTTTCGACCTCGCCCTGCAGGCCGGGTGCGATGGTTTCGAATTTGACGTGCGCTGCAGCAAGGACCGGCAACTGGTGATGGTACACGATGCGCGCCTGTGCGGACTGTCAGTAGCGGGCACCACCTATGCTGAGTTGCAGCAGCGATGGCAGGAGCGAGTGGTGCCAATGTTGCCCTTAACGCAGCGGCGCTCGCTCAGCCACGAACAGCTTGCCTTACCTTGCCTGCAGGACGTGCTGCAGCGCTACGGCACACGGGCGTTCCTCGACATTGAACTGAAGGTGGAGGGGTTGGAGGAGGCGGTGCTGCGGATGCTCGCTGACCAACGGCCGAAGCGGTTCGTTGTGTCGTCTTTTTTGCCCGAGGTGCTTTCCGACCTTCACCACCGGGATGATGAGGTTCCATTGGGACTGATCTGCGATAACGCTCGCCAGTTGGGCCAGTGGACGAAACTCCCAGTAAGTTTTGTCATTCCGCATTACAAGCTGGCGAGCAAAGAGTTGATTGACGATCTGCAGCGCGCCGGCAAGCAAGTGATCGTATGGACAGTGAACCGCGAGGAGGATGTACAGCGTCTGGCGCAATGGGGAGTGGACGGGATTGTGTCGGATGCGCCGGAGATGCTGGTGGGGGCATGCGGGTGAAGAGGCGGCGATCGCAATGTCGCCAGGAGGAGTTTCTATCACCCTGAGAATAGAAAAAGATGATTGAGAACTCCTTCACGCGGAAGTGGTGGCGCCGATAACGCAGGGGTCCTTCGGCTGCGCATACCGATTCGCAAGCGAATCGGTACGCTCCGCTCAGGATGACAGAGGGGAAAAGAGTGAATCGGTATGCTCCGCTGAGGATGACAGAAGCAGTGAATGTCAGGGGCGGGCGGGGACGCGGAGGGCGGGTTTCTGCAGGAAGGAGGAGCGTTCCGCGCTGAATGCCTCAAGTTCGGCGCCAATTTTCAGATCAGACCAGTTCAGAGCAACGCCAATGCGCCGGGCTGCCATCGCGGAACACTCATCAGTCCAGCAGCCATTCAGAGCCACGGGGACGCGGCGCAGGAGGATGTCGCCGAGACTTTGCGCCTGCTCGCAGGCGACGGCATTCACCGCTTCCGCGAGGATGTGGTGAGTGTGAGGACATAGCGGCTGGCGCATGCGCTCATCGCTTTTGGCGAGCTGAGCAATACCCACCCGCCCGGGACCATGCCAGGCAGCAATGGCGCGAGCGCTCTCCACGGAAATACCAGTTTGCGCCGCAGTTGCGTCTGCCCATTCCTGCAATAGAGCAGCGAAGTCGTGGCCGTTCGGGATGACAGCTGTGCCACGTGGTTCCTCCACCTCAATTCCAACCAGCCGCGCGCACTCGCGGGCCAGGGCCGCAGCGGTGGTCAGCTTGCCGCCGATTACAGAAATCATCTGCGCCACGCCCTCTTCGCGGTGATCGTGAAGGAAGTGGCGGCGGGTAATGGCAGAAAGGTTGTCGTCGCCGACGAAGGGCAGAGGCCGCACGCCGGCGTAAGCATAACGGATGTGCTCGGCAGAGGCGCGCGCGCGGGGAAAGCGCTGGCGCACGGAGTCGAGCAGGTACTGAACCTCATGGGCAGCAGGCTGAACTGAGCGGGGATCACCGCTGTCGGGCACTTCTGTGGTTCCTACAAGCACCTGGCCGTTCCACGGAATGACGAAGAATGGGCGTCCGTCCAAAGCTTCGATATAGATGGCCGCGTCAGGCATGCCATCGAACTGGGGCAGCACAATGTGGGAGCCGCGCACGCCTCCGATCATGGTGGAGGCTTTCAGGCCCGCGCTGTGCGCTACCTGATCAGCCCAAGGTCCGCTGGCATTGATGATGTAGCCGGCTTCCACACGCGACTCGCGGCCGGTAATGAGATCGCGCATGCGCAAGCCGCGAGCCTTGCCAGCGGCAAGCTCAATCTCCAGCACTTGAGTGTGGTTGCGCGCGACCGCGCCGGCATCGGCGGCCTGCACCAGCCATTCTGCTACGAGGCGTTCAGGAAACTCGCATTGCGCATCCTCATAGCTGAAAATGCGCCAGCGTTCGCCGGAATCGAGCAAACGTTCCAGGGCAGCGATGCCATTCGCCCCGTCATGGTTTCGGGCACGCGTGGCAGCGAAGCGGCGATAAAGCCACAACCCGAAACGGACTTCAAGCGCGCTGCGTTGCGCCTGTGGACTGAGCGGGAGGAGGAAATTGATGGGGCGGACCAGGTGAGGCTTCTCCTGCAGCAGGTAGCGGCGCTCGCGCACCGACTCACGCACTAGGCTGATCTCACCATGTTCAAGGTAGCGCAAACCACCATGAATGAGGCGAGTGGAACGGCTGGTGGTGCCGGCGGCAAAATCATGCTGCTCTACCAGGAGTGTGGATCGGCCGGCGCGGGCGCATTCGCGCGCGATCGCGACCCCATTGATGCCGCCGCCGACAATGGCAATGTCGAACCGCTTTCCGTCCAGCGATTCGCGCTGCTGAGGCCTGAGGTTCACGTTGGCTTAGATGCTCCCTGAGCCTTACAGCTTCTAATGTCGCATCCGGAGGCGCAGAGGGAAAGTGGCCAGCGCGCTTCTGGTAAAGCTGGTAGGCGCTGCACGCGAGATGCCTTCGACAAGCTCAGGGCAGGCTTTCGGGCCTGAAGGGCCTCAGTATGACGTCCTCTGGAGAAGGGCTTTCGCGGGCGAGGGCGCCCGCGCCACAAAGCGATGGGACTGCGAGAGCAGCCGCCCGAGAAAACGCAGCGCAACTTGCGAGAGCGCCGCCCTGCCAGAGCGGCAGAGATTAGAGAGGCGTTAGGTGGGGTTAAGGCCCCATCCAACTCCCGGTCGGGTAAGTGGCCTCCAATCAAGGAGACGGAGGAGGAGGGTAACTGTGAAACAGCTGAGTTTGATTGCGGCTCTGGCCTTTGGCCTGATGCTGGGCGGAGCGGCTTACGGGCAGAGTACGTCAAGCCAGAGCAGCCAGAGTTCCACGGCGGATTCCACATCGAATCGCAACACGCAAACGGTACCGCGCACTGCCGAGCGGGTTAGGACCAGCCGAACAGACGTGCTGCCGACGGGGACGCAGCTGGCGATCCGGACGAACGAGAATATCGAGGCCACACAGGCGGACAGCGGCAAGACTTACTCGGGGGAAGTGGCGCGGACTATCGAGGACCAAAGGGGCAATGTTCTGGTGCCGAAAGGCTCACCGGTAGCGCTGACCATAGCCAGTGTCAAGAACCCCACCCTGGGCGAGAACCAGGCGGAACTGGCGCTGCACTCGATTACCATTCATGGCCATCGCTACCTCGTTTCCACTAACACCGTGACCCAGCAGGGCACGGGCGGTCTGGGCAAGAATAAAAAGACCGCGGAGATGGTGGGCGGCGGAGCGCTGCTGGGAACTGTGATCGGCGCGGTGGCCGGGGGCGGCAAAGGCGCGGCCATTGGTGCGGTAGTAGGTGGGGCCGGCGGGGCTGGCGCGCAGGTGCTGACTAAGGGCAAGCAGGTAAAAGTACCGGCGGAGTCGGTGCTTACCTTCCAGCTCAGCCAGCCGATACAGCTGCAGCGGTGAATAGCCTAGACTTCGAAAGGGAGTCTCACTGAACGTGGGAGAACTCCCTGGACCGGTCGTTTTAGTGCGAAGAGGACGCAAGGTCCTTCGACTCCGCAGGACGATTCGCTAGCGAATCGTCCTGCTGCGCTCAGGATGACAGTCTTGAAAGATTACTGGGGCTTAGGACCCCGCACTACCTGCACGAAATCTTCGGGCTTGATCCATTTAGCGAATGCCGCCTTCACCTGTTCGCCGGTGAGCGCGGAGTAGCGGTCGGCGGCCTCAACCGGCTCATCCAGCGGCAGGCCCGTAACAGCGCGTCCCAACAGTCCGCCGGCAATGCTCATCTCGCTGGATTCGGCGAGTGGAATCTGGCGCAGGATGAGAGCTTTCGCCTGCTGCAGCTCTCCGGCGGTGGGCGGGTTGGTCTGCATGTCGCGCAAGTCGCGCTCTACAAGAGCGCGCGCCTTAGAAACGTTCTTGGGATCACAGGCATAAGAAACGGTAAAGACAGCGCGCGTGCGGCCGGCGTCCAGCCGATTGGAAACGGTGTAAACCAGCCCCGTCTTTTCGCGCAGATCGCGGTAAAGGCGAGTGGCGTAAAAGCCGCCGCCGAGCACATGATTGCCGAGTTCCAGCGCGTAATAGTCGGGGTTGAAGCGGTTCATGGGCAGCTCATGGGAGAGTTCGACCAGATCCTGAATGCGTGACGGATCGGGAACATTGGTAGCGGAGGCCGCGTTCGGAGGAACCGGCGGCAAGTCTACCTGCGGCTTGGGCCCAGCCGCCTTCCAAGCCCCAAACCATTTTTCGATTTCGGTCCTGGCTTCATCCGGAGTTACGTCGCCGATAACTACGATGGTGGTCAGATCGGGACGATAGGCGCGGGCGTAGTAGTCATGTACGTCGGCGGCGGTTAACCCATCCACGGTCTTAGGGGTGGGCTGGCGCAAGGCGGGATCGTTCTTGGGCAGCAGGCCAAATTCGAGAGCTCTTTCTGCCAGGTATCCCGGGCTTTTGAGAAGACCACCGACGGAATCAGCGGTTTGGGCTTTCACCACCTTGAAAGCCTGCTCCGGCAGGGCAGGATGAAGCTCATTGTCGGCGAGCAGTTGCACGCCACGATCAAAGTATTTCTTGAGCACGGCCACGGAAAAACTGGGACCGGCAGACTCTTCAGCAGCAATATCGTCGAGAGCCTTTTGAAAAGCGAGACGATCCAGGGTGGTGGTGCCGTAGGAAAACAAACCGGCCAGAACGTCCTGCACGCCCTCGCGGCCGGGTGGAACTTCCAGATCAGCCTGGGTGCGAATTTCGCCGACTATTGTTACCGTGGAGCTCAATTTTTCGGGCTGCACGATCAGGCGGATGCCGTTGGACAGCGTCGTGTCCGTGGGGGTGAGG
>DATEGM010000028.1:0-6806 GCA_035280085.1 Terriglobales bacterium | reverse complement strand
GCGGAAGGCTGGAACCGCATTCCCATTATCCGCATGACTAACATCAGCATCCTGCCGGGCGAAAAACCGCTCACTTTCGAGCAACTGATTGCCGACACCGACAAAGGCATTTTCATGCAGACCAACCGCTCCTGGTCCATTGACGACAAGCGTTACAACTTTCAGTTCGGCACCGAAATCGGCTGGGAGATCAAGGGGGGCAAACTGGGGCGCATGCTGAAGAATCCTTCGTATTCCGGAATCACAACAGAGTTCTGGAATTCCATGGACGCCATCTGCTCCCGCGACCAATGGACGCTGTGGGGCACGCCCAACTGCGGCAAAGGCCAGCCCATGCAGACCATGGGGACCGGGCACGGAGCATCGCCGGCAAGGTTCAGGAACATTAAGGTAGGGAGTGCGTACAAAGGGACGTGAACTCCGTCACTGAAGCATTTAGCACTTAGTAATTAGCATTTAGCCATGGGACGGAGAACAAGCCATGAAAGACTTCAAGGAGTTGAAGGTTTGGCAGAAGGCTCATCTTTTGACGTTAGTGCTTTATCGCCTTACAACGACCTTCCCGAGGGAAGAACTATACGGTCTTGTTAGCCAGATACGCAGGTGCAGTGCTTCAATCGCTGCGAATATTGCTGAAGGTTGCGGCCGAAGGGGAAATGCAGAACTCCACAGATTTCTGCAGATCGCAGCGGGCTCAGCCAGCGAATTGGATTACCACATCCTGCTGGCCCGCGACTTGCATTTCCTGCATGAGTCTGACTATCGGGAGTCGGCTGGTTTACTGCTGGAGGTCCGGCAAATGCTCACGTCACTTTCTCGCAAGGTTGACCTCGAACGTTCACTGGTTAAGTGATTCCAGCTATGAACGTCCACGGGCTAATTGCTAAGTGCTAATTGCTAGCTTGCCAAATGCCAAGTGCTTCATGCTAACTACGGAAAAATCCCTCGAAATTTTCTCCCGTCTGCGAAAATTCTCCACTGCCGACGAAGTCGAAGCCCTTATCGCCGGTGGGCAAAGCGCCCTCACCCGGTTTGCCAACAACACCATCCACCAGAACGTGGCGGAGGAGAATTACGTCGTTTCCGTCCGCACCGTGTTTGGCGGGCGCACCGCCCGCGCCACCACCAACAAGTTTGACGACGAGAGTCTCAAGCAGGCGGTGCTCGCCTCCGAGGCGCTGGCCAAGGTGCAGGAACCCGATCCCGACCTGCTGCCCGCTCCCGGCCCTGAAGATTATGATGGCGCCTCCCAGGTGGGCCGTGCCTTCTACGAAACTGCTTCGCTTACTCCCGGGCAGCGTGCCCAGGCAGTAGAAAAGATCGTCGGCGTCGCTAAAAAACAAAAGCTCACCGCCGCTGGCATCTTTTCCAATTCTGAATCGGTGGAGGCGGTGCTCAATTCCCGCGGCCTCGTCGCCTACCATACGCAAACGTCCTCGGAAATTTCCGTCACCATGCTGGGCGGCGATTCCTCCGGCTGGCAGAAATTCAATTCTCCCGATGTGCGTAACCTGAATCCTGTGGCCCTGGCGGAAACGGCCGCCAGGAAGGCGATGCTTTCGGCCAAACCTCGCGAACTGCCGGCGGGAAAATACACCGTCATTCTCGAGCCGGCCGCCGTACTCGACCTCGTAGGCTTCATGTTCTGGGATTTCGGCGGCATGGCCATCCTGGACCAGCGTTCGTTCCTCAATAACCGCGTGGGCACCCAGGTTTTCGGCGCCAACATTACGGTCTCGGACGACGTTTCCCACGCGCTGCAGTCGGGGGCGCCCTTCGACGGCGAAGGCGTCCGCCGCCAGCGCGTGCAATTGGTGGAAAAGGGCGTGGTCAAACGCCTGGTGTATGCACGCTCCACGGCCAAGAAGATGCAGGAATCGGAACACGCGGCCAAGGTCGGACCCGTGGAGCCTACCGGCCACGGATTTCCCCTGCCCAACGAAATTGGCGAGGCGCCCATCAACATCGTTTTTGAAGGGCCGCCGCAGGGCAGCGCGAAGGGCGTGGACCAGATGATTGCCTCCACCGAGAAAGGTGTTCTCATCACCCGACTGTGGTATATCCGCGAGGTGGACCCCTACGAGAAGATTCTGACCGGCATGACCCGCGACGGCACCTTCTACATCGAGGACGGCGAGCTGAAGAACGGCATCCGCAACTTCCGCTTCAACGAGAGCCTGCTGCACATGCTCTCCAATGTGGAGGAGATGGGCACGCCCGTGCGCGCCAGCGGCGAAGAATCGTTCGACATGGTGGTGCCGCCCATGAAGGTGCGCGATTTCAACTTCACGGAAGTGACGAAGTTTTAGGACCAGCAGTTAGCAATTAGCCCTTAGCACTTAGCCTCTGGAGTTGTGCTGAGTCTTGCACCGTGAGAAGCTGGCTCTCGGCCAGTGGTGCAGCATCATCTTCTCCTGTCGCAATATCAGCTCAGGGGCCAAGTGCTAATTGCTAATGGCTGTTTTTCGGGCTAAATGCTAATTGCTAAATGCCAACTGCTTCTTTTCAGGCAAATCCCTCCCCACTCCCCGCATCGTTCTAAATAGCGCCAGTTGGTGCGTGTTCCCCGCGGGGAGGAACGATGAAGACGTTTTTTGTGGGATTGGCCCTGGGATTCGGCATCGGCTTTCTGCTTCTGCCCAAGAGTGGCAACGAACGCGAAGAGTTGCAGCGGGAAAAAACGCGCGAGTTGCAGCGCAGCCTCCCCGAACATAAGGAGCGTGCTTTGCAGAGTGCCGCTATTCAGGAGCGCGACCGCTTTAGCCTCCCGCGGCGGCCGGGGTACGAGAGCCGCGGCGGAGCCATCCGCACTGGCATTCACCCGGTAGCCCTCCTCAATATGGCAACCGAGAAGGAACTGGTTGGCGCTGGGCTTGATCCCGCCCAGGCGTCAAAAATCATAGCCCACCGGCCCTATGCCTCTCTTCAGGACGCGATAGACCGTGGCCTGCTCTCTCTCGGCGCCCTGGCCGAGATTCAGAAGGCCGCTGCCGCCCACGAACCGATGCCCCTCCAACCCCTGGCCTGATGCTCGCGAGCGGGCGGGAATCAGGAAGGTACTAGCCCATCCCACGCCGGCAAGTAACACTGTTCTTAATTGAAGATTGCCGATTGACGATTGGAAAACCGCGACAGTTTTTCAAGTTCTAAGGTCCGGGGGAGATAGGGGAAAACTCGAAGTGCAAACCCTCAAGGGCGTGTTTGAGGTTTTCAATCGTCAAGCGAAAATCGTAAATCGTCAATTCCCCATGACCCACGCCCAATTCAATTCCCCATGACCCACGCCCAACTGGTCAATCTCGCCGTGGACTGGCTGCGCCGCTACCGCTGCGGGGTGGTGCTCTCGGAGCAGGCCTGTGCCAGCGGCGAAATGCCCGACGCCATCGGATGGAAAGGCACATGCCGCTCGGTAGTTGTGGAATGCAAAATAAGCCGCGCCGATTTCCTGGCCGACCGGCTGAAGCCATTCCGCCAAGATCCGGGAATCGCCCTGGGCTGTGAGCGCTTTTACCTCGCGCCCGCCGGCCTGATTGCGCCTCAGGAATTCCCTCCAGGCTGGGGCCTACTGGAGTGCGCCGGGCGCAAGGTGGAGATGCGCGTCAAACCGCCGCGCCGCAGCCTGCGCACCCCCGCGGGTACGGAACTCGAAATGAACCTGCTGCTGGCCAGCCTGCGCCGCGTGGAAATCCGCATCGAGCCGCAGACCATTACCGAGTTTCTTAAATGGAAAAACCGGCTGTTGGAATATAACGGCGGCGTTTATCCCCGGGAAATGACGCCCGTTTCAGACGAACGCAACCCGCACCTGGGATAGAGCGCTACGCCACCGGATCGCCTGGCTCGGGTGTTTTGGCATGGGCCGAGCCGTTTGCCTTTGATTTGCGCGTACGCGTGGCCGGCCCGCCTATGGTTCGGTACTGCTCGTAAAGCTGGTGCAGGTCGTCGCTCAGCAACTGCACCAGTTGCAGGCACAGGGCGCAGTTCTGGCGCAGGTAGGCGAGGAAATCCTCCCGCCGCAGGAAGGCGATGTCGCAAGGTTCCACGGTCTCTGCTGTCGTGTCGTAGGGGCTGCCGGACATGGTTTCTCCCAGGCCCAGCACGGAGCCGGCTCCGGCCACGTGCAAGGCAAGCCCGCCTTTTCCCAGCAGCAGCCGCGCCCGCCCTTTCTGGATGAGGAAAACTCCGCGCACCGGCCGCCCCCGGCGGTATACGGTCGTCCCTGGGCCGTAATGCCGGACCTGGGCCGTGCCTTCAAAAGCGCGCAACAGGTCGGGTTGAATCGTTCCCAAACTGCGGTGCAGCAAGCGTTTTACCCCGCCAAATCTGGGTTTAAAAAATATCCCAGCCTCAGCAAACCCACTGTGACGCCCGTCACCAACAATGGTGATGAGAATCGCCCCCGCGGCAGGGCTAAACATGGGACTCACTCTGGCAAATATACCGGCCGGTATAGACCTTACTTCCTCCAGCCATCCCGTTTACACTGGTCGTAGCACGACTTATCGCCCCACGACGCGCTAGCGATTTGGAAAGCACTCAAGCAGCTTTATGCCCGGTTTGTAAGCGGCCGCTGCCGCACGACGCATCCCCCTGCCCATACTGCGGCGGGGGGTCGGGGGACTTTCAGGTGCGCCCGCTGTTCCTGGTTGTGGTGCTGGTCATCTCCATCGCCTTTGGCGCGATCACGGTGTTTGCCACGCGCTTCTATCGCTCCCGGCAGGTGCAATTCGGCGCCATGTGGTATGGGCGAGGCGAGGCGGCTTTGGCAGCCGCGGACTCCGGCGCCGCGGTTCAGGATTTTCGTAACGCGCTCTACTACTCCCACGATAATCCCGCTTACCGGCTGCGCCTGGCGGAAGCGCTCATCGCCGCCAGGCACATCCGGGAGGCCCATTCCTACCTGGTTACCCTGTGGCAGGATGAACCCAGCAACAGCATCGTTAACCTGCAACTGGCGCGCCTGGCTGCGGCCCAGGCAAACGCCCCGGCGGCCCTGCGCTACTATCACGGCGCCATTTACGGCCTCTGGCCCGATGGCGATGCCGCCGGGCGCCGCCACCAGACCCGCCTGGAACTGGTCCATTACCTTCTTGGCCTGCGTGACGCAACCCAGGCCGACGCCGAACTGATCCTCCTCACTTCCGAACTTCCACCCACGGCCGCCGCGCACAGCGAAGTTGGCCAGTTGTTTCAGCAGGCTGGCGATTCTGAACGTGCCCTGCAGGAATTTGCAGAAGCCCTGCGCCTGAACCCGAAGTCGCCTGCAGCTTTGCTCGGCGCCGGTGAAGCTGCCTTTCAGCTGGGGCAGTACGAGAAGGCCCGCCGTTATCTGGAAGTGGCATTGAAAGCCGGAACGCGCGAACCGGGGGAGGCGGAACTTCTGGCCACCACTCGGCTGGTTCTCGAGTGGGACCCCAACTCCCAGGGCATCAATTCCCGGCATCGAGCGCTGCGCATCGTGCAGGCGTTTCAACAGGCTCGCCGCCGCCTCGCTGACTGTGCCGCCGCCAAGAACGTTGATCTCGCCGCCGCCCCGGCAAGCTCTTCTTCTCCTATCAGTTCGAATACCCCAAGCGCGTCGAACCAGGCCACCCACAATCTCATAGCCGAGATCCTGGGCAGAATCAGAGGCCAAACGGTGACGCCTGAGCAACTGCCCATCGTGGTGGACCCGGCGGAGATGCAGCAGCTTTACCAGCAAGCCGCCCAGGTACAGCCCCGGGTGCGCGCCGACAAATTGGAGCGCGACCCCCAACTCGCCGACTCGGTCATGGGCCTGGTGAGCCGGATCGAAACCGTCTCCGCCCAGCATTGTGGCGCTCCTCAGGGCCCGGACCTGGCCCTCTTGCTGCTGGCGCACCGCACGGAGGAACGGTGAGCGCGAGCCACATTCCCCCCGGCAACGCCGCCGCTTCCATGGCCCCTACCACTCATAAGCGACGCCTCTGGCCTTCGCGCCTCCACCTCATCCGGGAGGAACCCTTCTTCCTGCTGATGGCCATCCTTATCGGAATTCTCTCCGGCCTGGCGGTGGTCTGCTTTCGCATCACCTACCAGTCTGTCCGCGTCTATCTGTTGAGCACCTCGCTCTCGCCTTCGCGTTCGCACTTGCTGCTGGTGCCCTCGCTTACCGGAATCGTAATCGCCCTGCTGGTGATCTACGTCTTTCCGCGCGTGCGTGGCAGCGGCGTCAACCAGACCAAGGCCGCGCTCTACATCTATAACGGCCACATTCCCTTTCGCACCGTCATCGGAAAATTCATCTGCTCGGCCCTGGCCATCGGCAGCGGGCAATCGCTGGGACCGGAAGACCCCTCGCTGCAGATCGGCGCCGGAATCGCCTCGCTGCTGGGCGAAAAACTGCAGCTTTCCCGCGAGCGCTTGCGCCTGATCGCCCCGGTAGGCGCGGCTGCCGGCCTGGCCGCGGCTTTCAACGCTCCCATCTCTGCCGTGCTGTTCGTTATTGAGGAGGTAATCGGACGCTGGAGCGCTGGCGTTCTGGGCGCGGTCGTTCTCGCCGCAGTTTCCAGCGTAGTGGTAATGCGCTTCTTTTTAGGCCCGGATCCGCTGTTCCGCGTTCCTCCCGTCGGCCCGGTGAACCCGGGCGAACTGCTGGCCTACGCCGTACTGGGCGTAGTCGGGGGTGTCGCTTCGGTGATCTTCGCCAAAATGATCACCTACTTTCGTGTTCACCTGAAGAATGCGCCCGCCTGGACGCAGCACTTCCAGCCCGCCGTGGCCGGCCTGCTCATCGGCTTCATCGGTTATCTCGGATTTCCCCAGGTGATGGGCGCGGGCTACGCCTA
>DATEGM010000027.1:0-13912 GCA_035280085.1 Terriglobales bacterium | reverse complement strand
GGCTAACATCCAAGTGATGGAAGAGGAGAAGCTGTGCCAGCGTTCGCAGGAGAGCGGCGCTTACGCCATGGAACGGCTAAAAGCCATTCAAAAGCACGCGCCACTTATTGGGGACGTACGCGGGCTGGGGCTGATGATCGGCATTGAGTTGGTCAAAGATGCGGCGCTTACGCCGGCTGCCGCGGAAGCCGAAGCGGTGCGCGATTTCTGCCTGCGCAACGGTGTGCTCATCGGCGTGGGTGGCGTTTTTGGCAACGTGGTGCGGATGCAGCCGCCTCTGGTCATCTCCCGCCAGCAACTGGACAAGGCCTTGGACGTGCTGGAGCAGGCCTTTGCGGAAGTATCCGGGAAGAAAGTGCGCGCAGCTTCGTAACGGCAAAGCAGGTCCTTCGCTGCGCTCAGGATGACAAGATCAATGTGTGTTGCTAAAGAAGGAAATGTTATAAAAAAAGTCTTTCTAAGCATCAAGCAGCTTTGCGGTGTAGCTCCCTAACTCCCCAGCCGGTTGTACTTCTTCAGTACCTCGCGCAGTTGGTCGTGAGGTAGGGCAATTGCCTTGTGGCCGTCGCGTCCAACCATAGTTTGAGCAGCCACCATGGCGTTGACCTCCGCTTCTTCTACCGCCTGCACCGTGGCTTCAAATACAGGATCGAGCTGGTCGTTGGCCATCATCGCCGGGTGAGTGATTTTTGAATAATCAAACGCGCCGGGGTTGGCGGTGGAAAATGCTATGAAAATGTCGCCAGAGCCGTTGCCGGCGATGGCGCCGTTTCGTCCGAGGCCCAGGGTCACGCGCCTGGCTATGCGTTTGAGTTGATGCGGCAGCAGCGGCGCATCCGTAGCCACCACCACTATGATAGAACCCATCTCGCGCGCCGGCTGGCCGGCGCTGGCCCACACCGGGTTTTGCGTGATCTCTTTGCCCACGGGCGTGCCGGCAATGCGCAGTTGCTCGCGCTCGCCGTGGTTGCATTGCACCAGCACGCCGACGGTGTAGCCGCCCTGTTTAGCTGTCAGCTTGCGCGAGGCGGTGCCAATCCCGCCTTTAAACTCGTAGCAGATCATGCCCGTGCCTCCGCCCACGTTGCCTTCAGGCACGGACCCGCCGTGGGCGGTATCAAGAGCGTGGAACGCGTCTTCTGGATGCACGTGGAACCCATTCACGTCGTTCAGGAACCCGTCCCAGGTTTCCGCCACCACCGGCAGCGACCACCAGTATTCCGACCCTTTGGGCTGGCCGTGCTTCACGCGCCAGGCGATCACGGCGTCGCGCACCACTCCCACGCTATGGGTGTTGGTGATCATCACCGGCCCTTCGAGGAAGCCGGACTCTTCCACCCAGGTTGTGCCGGTCATCTCACCGTTGCCGTTTTCGGTGAACCATCCGGCGAAAACGGGATCCGCGTTATCGCGCCCCCGGGGCAGGACGGCCGTGACTCCGGTGCGCACCGGGCCCACGCCTACCTTCAGAGGCCCCTCGCCCGAAATCAAGGTAGTGTGGCCCACCTCCACTCCAGCTACATCGGTAATCGCGTTCAGCGGCCCGGGTGTGCCTTCGAAGGGGACTCCCAAGTCCCGTGCCCGGGGGGCGGTCTGGGCGTGGGCGAGGGTAGCGGCAAACACAACCAGCAGTAATTCCTTAAGTGCTTTTCGTGGCACGGTCTCCTCCCGGAGTGAAGCGTCTCAGTTTAAATGGGCTGTAAAGCGCAGCTTCCTCGAACCGCCGAGCAACAGCGTTGCTGCCGGGCGGCTCTAAATCCTTAGCAGGCTGATTTCAGAGAAAGCCATGATATCCTCGGCAGACTTAAGTGGTAGAGCCGGGCAGGGCTGGAGGCAGGAATGCAAGGCTGGAAGCGGGCAGTGGTTTTTGGTTCTTTAGGGGCAGGCGCTCTGCTCCTGGTGGCCGGGCGCAAGGCTCCGGGCATGGTAGTAGCTGCCGCCGGACTGGCGGTGCTGGCCTCGGAGTACCCGGAAGCGTTCGAAACCCTCTGGCAAGACGCCCCCGTTTATATTGACCGGGGAGTGCGCATCTTTTCGGCCCTCTCCGCCATCGGCGAGCGGGTAGCGGAGGAGGCCGCGCGCAGCGGTCGCAGCGCCTGGCGCGAGATGGTGACGGAGTAGCTTTTGGCTGATTGCTCTTGGCTCTTAGCCCCGCAATATCGTGGCGGTTCGGAGCCTAGGAGCCTAAAAGCCAAAGGCCAAGAGCTAAAAGCCCTCGAAAAACGAACTCCCCGGCAGCTTGCGGCTACCGGGGAGCAGTTCCCAACCCACGCTCCCTCCCCTGCATCGTTTCCCCCAGGATTCTGTGCACGAGCGAGAGCGGACTAGATTGGATTTTGGGGCAAAAGTGAGCTTATTCTGCCTGCCTGGGGCCGAAACGAGAATTGAGGAAAAGTCCTAGGTGGATGAGAATAAGACCTTAACCCAGGTAGCTGGTAGCCGGTAGTTGGTAGCAGGTACCCGGTGTCCGCTTCCCCAACTACCAGCTACTTCAACATGAAGGCAGAAACCCGCAAATACATTCAGGTGTTCCTGGCGGTGTTGCTCATCGCTGCCGCGGTGCGCCTGATAATCATATTCCGCGAACGCCACGAACCCGCTCGCCAGGCCAAGGCGAATGCCGCCCCGCCTCTCAATCCTACGTACTATGTGGTGCCGAAGAAGCTCTACCCTTACGACCTGAAGTCAGCGCGGCAACTGACGCAGCAACCCGCCTGGGTCAAGGAAGGATACCGGTACTACTACTATCCCTACGACGCGGCGCGGCGCCGCGCTGATTTTTCCCACGATGCCGGCCTGCTGGGTCCCATCGAGAAGCTCAACATCCGCGACGTGGTCACCGATATCACCCCAAGCGCCCGCGATCAGCGGCAGGTCATCGCCGTGTTCGATAAGGCAAGCAAGAGTTATGCCGTGCCCATTGGTGTGCTCAAGGGCGGCAACTACCAGATTTATTCCGATGAAATGCTGTTCATCCAGGACCCACACCAACTCTACAGCGTGTGGCCGAAGGATGTCTGGCAGGCCATTGACCAGCACCAGGCCAAACCGGGCATGGATGAAGTTCAGGTCAGCTTTGCCCTGGGCATGGGCATTCCTGCGCCCTCCGACGATCCCGATATTAAGACCGTGAAATTTCCCAACGGCGGCAAGCCTGTAGAAATCACCTTTCGCAAGGGCCGGGCAGCCGACATTCGCCCCGGCAGCTGACCTTCATCGCAGCACCGGGGACTCGCTGTTCGCCGGCTTGTCCTCTTCCACCCGAATCTTCCCATCTTCATCGGCATAAAACGCGCGATGGTCGGGGCCAAACTGCTGCGGAATGGCGGTCAGCGTATAGCCATCCTTTTTGCCCCGGTAATGGATGGTGTAGTCGCCGCGCTGGGTAGTGTGGGCCATGCGCTTGGTGAAGGAACCGGTGCCGGCCAGGGTGGCCAGGGAAGAGGCAAATTCATTGTGCCGCTTGTAGTAGATTTTTTCCGCCCGCACCACCGTTCGCATGTAGCCCAGGGTTTGCGATTCGGCCTCGGATTTGGCCGGGTCGCCCCGGAACTTGGGCTGGTAGGGGGTTTGACCGGTTGCGGGTGCCGCCGGCGCCGGTTCGGTTTGGGCCCAGCCTGCTATGCTGAAAAAACCGGCCGTTGCCAGACTCAGGAAGATTGCGAACGCTAGCTTGGGGGTTGGTTTCATGGTGTTTTTTCCCGATTCCATATTCCACCCATTTGGATGCGGCGCATATTGCCCGATGGAGTTCCGTCCTCTTTCCAAGTTCCACAAATACAGCTATGCTAGCGCCAACCCCCGGAAGGATAAACTATGAAACCGGCTGCTAAACCGGCGAAGAGACCGCATATTCGCATCGCTGTGGTGGAGAGCGATCCCCTGCGCTTTGTTGGCTTTCGCGCCTTGTTCGATTCGGAGCCGGATTTTGAGCTGGTCTCGTCGAGCGTGGCGGAACTGGCGCACCAGGAGGGTATTGACCTGGTGCTGCTCGGAAGCCGCGGCGGCCCGAACCTGTTCGACACCATGGCCAGCCTGAAAGCCGCCCGCCCCGATCTGCGCATCATTGTGACCGGCTCAGGCGCCGATGAAGAAACCATTCTCAAGGCCATAGCAGCGGGCGCCAAGGGCTATGTGGATGAGGCGGCGGCGCCGGCGGAGTTCACCCAGGCCATCCGCATTGTCAACCAAGGCTCGGTGTGGGCGCCCCGCCGCGTGCTTTCCATGTTCATTGAGCGCGTCAGTTCCTCGCCGGGGCGCATTTTTCCCGCCGGGCGCGTGACCTTCACCGACCGCGAAAAAGAAGTGCTGGAAATGCTGGTGGCCGGCCGTTCAAACAAGGAAATCGGGGCCGCCCTGGGCATCGAGGAGCGCACGGTTAAGGCTCACGTGGCCAAGTTGATGCGGAAGGTGGGGGTGCAGAACCGCATCGCGCTGTCGGTGCACGCCATCACGCATTCGCTGGTAACTGCAAAGTAGGCAGGGGGTTACGAAGGACGACGGCCCTTGGTAACCTTGTTGCTTTTTCCCTCCGACCCCATACTGCACTCACCTACCACAGAACCTGGGAGACGGGGTCGAGATTGATGAAGGGTCACAATCTTGGCCCCGCTTTTTTTGTCCGCAAACCGCTAATCTAACCACAGAGGGCACAAAGGACGCAGGGTTTCTAGTTCAAGTCACTGACCATCGGCTTTATGAGTTGCCGCTTATATGTAAACAGGCAGAACCTGAGAATCCAAGGCTTAACTACCAATTCCTCTGTGGACTCCGCCCTCTGTGGTTGATTCGATGTTTTCCCGCAAGGTGTTTTTTCACTGCTATTTTGGGCGGGCTCTTGACCGGGACGGTGGTTGCGGTATTTCCTAGGTAGTGCCCATTCTGCTCGTCTGAAAGACGATCCGGGCCGAGGTAGGAAATCATGAAAAAACTTCTTGTACTGCTCGTGGCCTGCTGCGCCACCTGGTCTTTTTCGCAGACTTCCAGTACCACGCCGGCCCAGGCACCGGCGGCGCAACCGGCGGCGAACGCCTCTTCGGCTCAAGAAGGCTCGACCGCAGCCGCTCAGAGCGCCGATGAAAGCAAAGCAGTAGACCGCGTGCGGGCTGCCGCCGAGGTGGTGGACGAAATCATGTCCGCACCCGATAAGGGAATCCCCATGGAAGTGATGGGCTCGGCGCAGTGCGTCGCGGTAGTGCCCTCCATGCTGAAAGGCGGCTTCATCTTTGGCGGCCGATATGGCCGTGGCGTGGCCAGTTGCCGCACGCCCAAGGGCTGGAGCGCGCCTGCCTTTTTCACTATCAAGGGCGGCAGCTTCGGGTTCCAGATCGGCGGCCAGGCCGTGGACCTAATAATGCTGGTAATGAATGAGAAGGGCATGCGCAACCTGCTCTCCAGCAAATTCCAGGTGGGCGCGGACGCTTCCGCGGCGGCGGGCCCGGTGGGACGGCATGCCGAAGGTTCCACCGATTGGAAGATGCGTGCGGAAATCCTGACTTACTCGCGCGCCCGCGGCGTGTTTGCCGGCGTAAGCCTGAATGGGGCGCTAGTCAAGCAGGATAAAACGAGCACGCGCGAGTTCTACGGGCGTATGGTGCCCTTCCGCACTTCGCTGACCGGCGAGATCCAATCACCCGAGGGCGGCCGGCCCCTGCTGGTTTCGCTGAGCAAGTTCGCCACGGAAGCAGCCAAGTAAAGCAAAGGCAGGTTTCAAAGTTTCAGAGTTTCGAAGTAGGTCTTGCATCTGGAAACCCTTGAAACCTGCGAAACCTTGAAACCTTGAAACCTTGAAACCTTGAAACCTCCTGCAATCGTCTATTAGTGGTGGTGTTCCTCTCCCTCCGCATGATGATGCTCTTCTTCTGATTCCTGGAAAACGGCAGGCACGCCCAAACTGCCTTTGGGCGGCAGGTGGCGAATGAAATGCACGATGGACCACATTTCATTCTCGTCCAGCACGCCCTGCCAGCCGGGCATCCCGCTGAAGCGAATGCCATTCTGGATGATGATTTTTAGTTGGCCATCAGTGAAGTCTTGCACGCTCCTGTCGCCCAGGTCGGGCACATTAGGCGACATTTTGGCGGCGAAGGGCACCCCAGTGTTATGGCCGTCCAGTCCGTGGCATACCTGGCAATGATGGGCAAAATGCTCCTGGCCGGTCTTTACCGTCTCGGGCGTGTCCGGCAACGGATTTTTGACATTTTTGCCGGCAATAGCCACCCGCTTGACTTCCTGCGCCACCATGCTTTCGATATTTCCCGGACTGTTGGCGGAACAGGCAAACAATGTCAGGGAGAGGCTGGCAGCTAACAGAACAAAAATGCAGTTCTTCGTTGTTTTATGGCGGTATTTCTTGACCCAGTTCTTCATGCGCGCTCCGAGAAGCTTTCTATTATAGGGTGCGGAGGCTCCCCGCATTCGTAGTGCCGGCGTCCCGGCGGTTGTCCTGCGAGCCCTTCGACTTCGCTCAGCGCAACCTGGCCCGCAGCGCGAGTGCCCGATGCCCTCGCGGACAGCCGGCAAGATGCCGGCGCTACGAGAGAACAGCCAGAATCGAAAGCCAAAGGCCAAAAGCCAAAAGCCAAAAGCCAAAAGCTAATAGCTGACAGCTGACGGCAAGAGCCGCAGCTTCGCGATTTGAAAAAGCCCCGCCCCAATGTTACCGTCACGCTTTCCTGAATGCGGCATCGCCTCGAGTACGCGCCGGTGTGGTTGCTGGTCCGAATACTCGGCCGTCTGCCGCGACCTTGGTCACGGGCAGCGGGAATTCTCCTCGGTCACACTGTTCGCCTGCTGCACCGGCGCTTAAGCCGCGTGGCCATGCGCAACCTGGAGCTGGCTTTTCCGGAAATGACGACGGCCGAGCGCCAGCGCATTGCGGGCAGCGTGTTCACCTCTCTCGGACGATTGCTGGCCGAAGTCTGCCATTTCCCGCGCTATACGCCGGCAAACGTCTCAAAGGTGGCGGTCTACGATGGCCTGGAGAACTTTCTGCAAGCCGAGCAGCGCGGCGAAGGCGTGCTCTTCCTTACTGCGCACCTGGGCGGCTGGGAGGTGGGGTCATTCGCGCATTCACTCTACGGGCACAAACTGCACATTGTGGTGCGGCCGCTGGATAACCCCTATCTCGACGCACTGATTGCGCGATACCGCACTTTGCACGGCAATACTACGTTTGACAAGCAGGACTTCGCCCGCGGGCTGCTGAGCGCCATGAAGGCGGGCGAGACCGTTGGAGTCCTTATGGACACTAATATGACGCCCCCGCAGGGTGTGTTCGTGGACTTCTTCGGCCATCTCGCCTGCACCGCCAGCGGCGTGGCGCGCGTGGCCCTGCGCACTGATGCAGCCGTGGTGCCGGCGTTCACGATTTGGGACGCAGCACTAGGTAAGTACAGAATTCGCTTCGATCCCATGCTGGAGCTTGTGCGCACCGGCGACGATGCCGCCGACGTGGTGGCGAACACGGCATTGTTTACCAAGGCGATCGAAGGCTATGTGCGGCGCTATCCAGAGCAGTGGTTATGGGTGCATCGCCGCTGGAAGACGCGGCCGGAGGGGGAGCCGGGGATTTACTAAGTTGCCAGTTGTCAGTTGCCAGTTGTCAGAAAACAGCGCATGCTGAGAACTGAGAACCGAGAACTGCTTTTCAAACCAGCCATCCGCTGCGGTAGACCAGCCACCAACTGAGCACCACAATGGGCAGGGTGGCGACCATGCCCCAAAAGAAGGGCAGGAATGCGTCTGCCAGCAGGCTCAGTCCAAGAAAAATGATCCAGAAAAGCTTCTTTTCCAACGTTCCCTCAACGTTATTCTAGCCGTGCTTGGGCACACCTGTAAGTGCGAGATGGTTCGGCAGGGTCACCAAAGTAATTTTCCGTATACGATCTTTTTTATGGCTAAACGTTCCGCTGAAGATCCGCGCCTGAGCCGCCTCACAAAAATTGCGCTCACCTTTCCGGAGACTACGCGGCAAATCTACGGCTCCCACGCCCAGTTACTGGTTCGAAAAAAGACCTTTGCCTACTTTCTCGACAACCACCACGGCGACGGCATAGTAGCCGTCGCCTGCAAGGTGCTGCCGGGCGACAACAAGGCCCTGGCTGAGGCGCAGCCTCGTAGATTCTATTTGCCAGCCTACATCGGCCCCCGCGGCTGGGTTGCGCTGCGCCTGGACGTGGGCAAGGTGGATTGGGAGGAAGTCAGAGAACTGCTGCTGAGCAGCTACACTCTCATAGCACCCAAGCGCCTGGCAGCCCTTATGTCTAGGAAGTAGTAACGACCCTAGGCTTGGCAGGCCGCCGCCAACTCACAACTGGGTACTGGCAACCGGGAACTGATTTGTATACAACGTAGCCATGAAAACTACCCTGGCGGCGGTGGCGCAAAAGCTTGCAGCCCGGCTGGTGGGCGATGGCGGAGTGGAAGTCGAAAACGTGGCCAGCATCGGCTCGGCCCGTGCCGGCGACCTGGTGTTCGCCGAAGACGAAGCAGCGCTGACCAAAGCTCTGGAGTCCGGCGCCACCGCGGTAATCGCAGGCGAGTTCGCGTCAACGGGCAAAACGCCAAAGCCGCTGCTGATTGCGCCTTCTCCCAAGCTGGCGTTTGCCCGGGCCGCCCGGCTGATTTGCCCGCCGCGATCGTTCGAGCCGGGAATTCACTCCTCCGCCATCGTTGAAGATTCCGCCCGCCTGGGGCGCCATGTGGCGATTGAGCCAGGCGCGGTTATTGGCGAGAAGGCTGTAATCGGCGACCGCAGCCGCATTGGCGCCGGCAGCGTAATTGGCCCCGAGGTCCGCATGGGCAGCGAGTGCAACATCGCCCCCAATGTGACAATTTATGCCGGAGTGCGCCTGGGCAGTCGCGTTATCGTGCACAGCGGTGCGGTGCTGGGCAGCGACGGCTTCGGCTACGTGCGCGACCCCGCCACCGGCCGCTACGAGAAGTTTCCCCAGATTGGCGGCCTGGAGATCGGCGATGATGTGGAGATCGGCGCCAATGCTACCGTAGACCGCGGGGCGCTGGACTTGACCGTCATCGGCCGGGGCACAAAGCTGGATAACCTGGTGCACGTAGGTCACAATGTGCGCATCGGAGAAGATGTGGTGATTGCCGCCCAGACCGGCTTTTCTGGCAGCATCACAGTGGAGAACGGCGCCGTAATTGGCGGGCAGGTGGGCATCGGGGACCATGCCCGCATCGAACAAGGGGTGATCCTGGGCTCGCAATGCGGAGTCCTTCCCAAGAAGACAGTGCGCGGGCCAGGCGTAGTATTTTGGGGCACGCCCGCGCGCCCCTTGCGCCAGTATTTGAAGGAACTGGCGGTGCTGGCGCGACTGGGGCGTAAGCGCGGCGGTTGATCGAATGGATTCGGCTGTGACTGAGCCAAAGTAACCCGCCGGGGCTGCGATTTTCAGTCGTCCCTACGGGACTTCGCTTTTCAACGCGGCCTTACCCGCCACTGAAGTGGCGGGCTACTTTCGGGTTGCGCATACGGCGCTAGGCTGTTATGGAATAGCCGAGAGCCGACAGCCGAGAGGTACAAGCTAGTAGCTAGAAGCTAGTGGCTAATCAGCTGGCGAGCCAGTGAGCCAGGAACCTATGTCCCTCATCGTCATCGGCGGGCACACGCGCAACGTAGGCAAGACCAGCCTCATGGCGGGATTGATTTCCGCTTTTCGCGAGCGCAACTGGACCGCCGTCAAGATCAGCCAGTACGGCCATGGGGTGTGCTCCGTGGACGGCAAGCCCTGCGCCTGCCAGGTGGATGAGCATCCCTGGGCGATCACGCAGGTTTACGATGGCCAGGGCGACTCCGACACCTCCCGTTTCCTGGCAGCTGGAGCTGCCAAAGGGCTGTGGGTGCGCTGCCGGCAGGGGAAGTTGGAAGAAGTAATGCCGGCATTTCGGGAGCGGATCGCCGGTGATGAAAACGTAATCATCGAATCGAACAGCGTTGTCGGCTTCCTGCCGCCGGACGTTTATCTCACCGTACTAGATTTCGCCGTGGCCGATTTCAAAGAGTCCGCCCGCCGCTACCTTGACCGCGCCGACGCGGTGGTGCTGCACGATCCCGCCGCCAATGGCCACAAAGAGCCCGCCTGGAGCCGGGTTTCGCGCGCGAACCTGACAGGCAAGCCAATTTTCTACATCACGCCGCCGCCGTACATCACTCCGGTAATTGTGGACTTCGTGCGCCAGCGGATTGAGCCGGTGCATGCGCAAATTTGAAGTCCTGTTCGAACATGGCGAAGAAAGCCCGCTGCAGCACCCCGCCTACGCTCTCTACGGCAAGCTCGGATTTCCCGCACCTCCACCGGACCGCCCCTGGATCTACGCCAACTTCGTGCAGACGCTGGACGGCATTACCTCGTGGAAGGGCGAGCACGCGCTGGGCAGCGACATTTCCCATTCTGCCGAGGACCGCTGGCTCATGGACCTGCTGCGCGCGCACGCCGATGCCGTCCTGCTGGGCAGCAAGACTTTAGCGGTGGAGAAAACCGTGCTCGGTGCAACCTCCCGGGGCGCAACCTACCACATCGAAGATCCGCAGCTGCGGGATTTGCGCGCGCGCCTGGGCCGGCGGCGCGAAACCATCATTTTTGTGACCGGTTCGGCTGCGCTTAAGCTCTCCGACTACGCCGTTTTCGACGGCGAAAAGGTGGACGCAGTGATCCTCACCGTTCGGGCAGGCGCAGAGAAGCTGGCACCTCAGCAGGGAAGCCATCCACACGTTCGGGTCCTGGTAGCCGGCGAGGGCAACGTGGTTGATCTGCCCGCGGCCATGCGGTTGTTGGCGCGAGAGCTGGATATTCGCCTGCTGCTCTGCGAAGGCGGGCCGACGCTCTACGGTTACATGTCTCGCGCCGGCCTGATTGATGAGAAGTTTCTGACCATCTCGCCCGTGGAAGCAGGGCAGATTATTCCCGAAGAGCAGGAAACCGGGATGCTGGAAGGCCCGGCTCGGCTGCGCCCCACTACCTTCAGCGCACCTGGGTTTACCGCCGACAAAGCACCCTGGTGGAGCTGGATGAGTTGCCGCAAGGCCGGGGATCACGAGTTTAATCGCCACCGGCGGAGGCGCTAGTTTCGAGTTTCCAGTTTCAAGTTTCGAAGGAATCCTTGGGAAACTCGAAACTAGAAACTCGAAACTGTAGCCAGCTAGTGAGCTAGTCAGCTAGTCAGCCGCTTTTGCTATGCTTCAACTGTGAGGCAACTCCACCTCGATGCCTGGTTGCTGGCCATTTTGTCCGGCGTCCTGCAGATTCTGGCCTTCCCCCTGCCCAACTTCTATCCGCTGAGCTGGATTGCTATTGCTCCGCTGCTGGTAGCGGTGTTGCGCGCCCGCGAACCGGAGGAAATCCGCCTGCCCGCGGGACTGGCGCAGAAGTATTTGCCGGCCACAGCTTTCCAGGGTTTTCTGCTCGGCTATCTGAGTGGTGTCATGTGGTATGCCGGGACCTGCTATTGGGTCTACCACACCATGCACCAATACGGCGGGCTGAGCGCGCCCGCGGCCGCCGGCATTCTGGTGCTCTTCTGCCTTTACCTGGGGCTTTACGAAGGCTTGTTCGGGCTCACCGTGGCGCTTCTGGCGGGTGGCAGGTCGGCAGGCTCTCGCCGGGCTTTATTTCTCAGTCCATTCGTCTGGGTGGCGTTGGAACTGGCCCGCTCCCGGATCAGCGGCTTTCCCTGGGACCTGCTGGGCACGGCGCAGGTGAACAATATCTCGCTCAGCCGCCTGGCTACGATCACCGGCGTCTATGGCGTTTCGTTCGAAATCATGCTGGTGAACACGGTATTTGCCGCTGCCTTTCTGGTCGGCCGCGACAAGCGCAAAGTAATCCTGGTCGAAGGTCTCGTGGTGGCGGCCGCGCTGCAGGCGCTGGCCCTGATCCACCCCGCACCCTTGCGCACAGATCACACCGCGCTGCTGGTCCAGGAAAATATCCCCATCCTGCCCTCAGACGACTGGACGGCACAATACTTCCAGAACACAGTCGCCGACCTGACCCGCCTGAGCATGCCGCCGGAGGTGCCGGGCGCGCCCAAGCCCGACCTGGTGGTCTGGCCGGAATCGCCCGCGCCGTTCTACGTCAACGATTCCCGCTTCCGCCAGGATATTGCCGCCGTGGCCGAGAAAGACCACGCCTATGTGGTGGCGGGCAGTCTGGGAGAGGAGCCGGGCGTTCCGGCGGGTACTGGCCAGGCCCATAACTCGGCTGCGCTAATGTCGCCCCAAGGCCAATGGGTGGCGCGCTACGACAAAATTCACCTGGTGCCTTTCGGCGAATATGTGCCCTTCAAATCAATTTTCAGTTTTGCCAGTGGGTTGACCCAAGCGGTAGGCGAGTTTGGCCGGGGCGCTTCCCGCGAGCCCCTGGAGGTGAACGGCTACAAGCTGGGCGTCTTCATCTGCTATGAATCGGTTTTTCCCGACGAAGTCCGGCAATTCGCCCGCAACGGGGGCCAGGTGTTCGTCAATATTTCCAATGACGGCTGGTACGGCGACACCGGCGCCTGGGCTCAACACCTGAACCAGGCGCGCATGCGGGCGGTGGAAAACGACCGCTGGTTGCTGCGCGACACCAACACGGGCCTGACCGCCTCGATTGACCCCTACGGCCGCGTCGTGGCCCAGGTGCCGCGCAAGCAGCGCACCGCTCTGGAGGCCCCCTACGCCCTGGTCAGCGGAACCACCTTCTACACGCGCTACGGCGACTGGTTCGCTTACCTGTGTGCGATAATTTCTGTGGCAGCGCTGTTGTGGCGCTACCGAGTTCCCTCCGGGAAGGTTTCCTCTTAATGGCTGAAGAGCTTGAGCAAGAGTACGTCGCGCTGAAGGACAAGGTGCGCGATCTCCGGGAGTATCTTTGACGCAGACCGGCTGCGCCAGCAACTGAGCGAAATCGAGAAGAAAGCCTCCGATCCCAACCTCTGGTCCAATCCCCAGGAATCGCAAAGGGTGATGCGGGAACGCAAGCGCCTGGAAGATGTGCTGGCCACCGAGTCCGACCTGGCCCGCCGCAGCGACGACATTGCCGCCTACCTGGAGCTGGCGCGCGAGGGCGAGAACGTTGCCGCCGATCTGAAGCGCGAAATTGCCGGCCTGCGCGAGACGGTGGACCGGATCGAAACTGAGACTCTGCTTTCCGGCGAAAACGATGCCCGCAACGCTATTGTGACCATCCACCCCGGCGCCGGCGGCACCGAGTCGCAGGACTGGGCAGACATGCTGCTGCGCATGTACTTGCGCTGGAGCGAGCGTCACGGATTTGAAGCGGTGCTCAACGATTACCAGCCGGGCGAAGAGGCGGGCATCAAGTCGGCCACCTTCAGCGCGAACGGGCAGTACGCCTATGGGCTGCTGACCAGCGAAATCGGCGTGCACCGACTGGTGCGCATTTCGCCCTTCGACCAGGCTAAGCGCCGGCATACTTCATTCGCCAGCGTGTTCGTTTCGCCGGAAATTGACGAAACCATCGAAATCGTCATCAAGCCGGAAGATCTGCGCGTTGATACTTATCGCTCCAGCGGCAAGGGAGGGCAGCACGTGAACACCACCGACTCGGCCGTGCGCATCACCCACAATCCCACCGGAATCGTGGTCAGCTGCCAGAATGAGCGCTCGCAGCACAAAAACCGCGAGCGCGCCATGAGCATCCTGCGCTCCAAGCTTTACGAACACGAGTTGGAAAAGAAACGGGAAGTTTCCAAGAAGCTGGAAGACTCCAAGCTGGACATTGATTTCGGCTCGCAGATCCGCTCCTACGTGCTGGCGCCCTACCGGCTGATCAAAGATCATCGCACTAAGGAAGAAGTAGGCGACGTGGACCGTGTACTCGACGGCGACATTGATCCATTCATCCGGGCCTATTTGCGCATGCGCCGGGGAGAGAAGAATTAAGTAATT
>DATEGM010000026.1:0-7002 GCA_035280085.1 Terriglobales bacterium | reverse complement strand
GGACTACAAGCCGCAGCTGAAAGAGGCGAAAATCCTGCCCAAGTTCCGCTTCCGCGCCTGGATTGATAAGGACGAGGCCGAGTGGCGCAAGCTGGACATACAGTGCATTGACACAGTTTCTTTTGGACTATTTCTGCTGCGTGTGCACAAAGGCTCGCGCATCGTCATTGAGCAAACCCGGGTCAACAATGAAGTCTGGCTGCAAAAACACATCGCCCTGAATGCGGACTTCCGCCTCGCGCTGCTCAAAAACTTCGATTTCAACGTGGACATCACCGACCGTGACTACAAAAAGTTCGGCAGCAACACCAAAATCATCATGCTGGGAGAGGCCCACGCCAAGCAGTAGGTTCGCTACAGCCATCCCAAGAAAAAATGGGTGCCCCACTCAAGCCCGTTTTTGGCTTGAGTGGGCAGTGAGCACCTCCCATTTGCCGCCATGAGTATACCCATCCACTGGCCACGAATTCGCGCGGACAAATGTGGGAAAGTTTTTTGGCGGCTGTTTGCGCGGTTTACCCTCCGATCGCGCTGGCTGTCTCGGAAAACACGTTGTTGGCCTGGCTGCCCACCAGCCTTATGGTGCCTACCACAATCACCAGGATGACGGCCAACATCACGGCGTACTCAGCAATATCCTGAGCCTCGTCGTCTGACCAGCAATTGCGAAGTAGTTCGAGCATGAGGAGAGTTTTCCCTTTCTGTACAGTCAAATTCGCTGGGCGGTAATGCGAGTTGTACTCTGCTCATGAGGAAAGTCAATCCAATATTCGTCCGTTGTTTCCATCGGTTTAGAGAAATCCACAGAAAACCGCCGCGCCCGGGTTCCTGTGCTCGATATTTCAGGGAGTGAAATTTCCCTTACTTTATTCGTGTGCGTCCGATTTTCCCCGACGTCGCTTCCGGACAGTAAACTCCGCGCTTGCGATCATCAGGGTCGCAATGAACAAATGGTGAGTGGGCCCACTCAAGCCGGGTGCCGGTGCGAGTGTCGGTGCGGGTGCCCCACATTTGCCCGCCTGCGCGAAGCTGCCAACTCATGACGAACTTGGGTCGCGGGGCAAATGTGGGGAAGTTCCCGCCGCTAGTTGAGATCTCGACAGACATCCCCACATTTGGCCGCCAGGCGATTTGTAATCACATCAACGGCCGTGGGATGCAGCCAAATGTGGGGCACCCGGCCAATCAACGGCTGGCGCCAGTCGTCCAGCGGCGCGCTCACGTTTTCTGGCGGTCCACTCCGATTCAATCTCGACCCCACAGTCTTCCCCCGTGGCGTAGTGGCAGAAGCTGCTCCACAACCAGCCCTCGGGCGTCTCCACAAGTCCGCGCTTTACCGGGTTGCGGTGGATGTACCGTAGTTTCTCCAAGAAATCGGTGTAGCTCCGGATGTTGCGGTCGTAATAGCGCTTGTACCAGAGTGGTGAGTGTTTCCCGTCGAACTCACGTGTTGCCGCGCTGCGTTTCGCAACGGCGATCTTAAGCGATTGAATCGCATTGGCCAGTAGCGCTCGTTCCGGCTCCGACAGCAGCAAGTGGACGTGCTCCGGCATAACTACAAATCCGTAAACACGAAACGAAAAACGGCGCCGGGTTTGTTCCAATTTGGCGACCACCAGATCGCGCATCGCTGGAGTATCGAGAAGACGCAAGCGGCGATAGCAGCTGAAAGTTACAAAGTGCGACTCCTGCGATTGCTGGTAACGCACCAATCCCCGCGGCATATGATTTACGGTACACATTCGAGTACGGCTTTTCAGTGACGGGTGGAGGAGCGGGTGCGGGTTCGGGTTGGGGTTGGGTGCCCCACATTTGCCCGCCTACGCGAAGCTCTCAACTCATGGACGAACTTGGGTCGCGGGCAAATGTGGGGAAGTTCCCGCGGCTGATTGAGATCTCGACAGACATCCCCACATTTGGCCGCCAGCGATCACATCAGCGGCCGTGGAATGCAGCAAAATATGGGGCACCCGCCGTGAGGTGGAACCCCGGACCTCAGTCCGGGGAATCAGATGCCCTGGATATCCGACTTACGCTCCCACCCCTCTCCTCGCCTTCAGCTCCGCCAGCAGCCGGTCCAGTTCATCTTCTTTCTCCAGCGCGGCCAGGCGGTCTTCCACGCTGTCACCGGCCAGCTCGGCCTTAGCCTGGCTGACGGCCGAGGCGCGCGTTACTTTCTCCTTCATGCGGTCGAAACCGGCCCCATGGTCGTGCTCCCGCACGCGAAACTGTGCGTCGGTCGCCTTCGACACCGCCCGCGAGCGCCGATGCTGCGCCAGCAGCAAGTCGCTCTTGGTCTGCGCCTCCGCCAGCTTCTGCTCCAGCTTGTGCAGCGCCCCCTTCAGGTTCTCCACCTCGGTCCTCTGGTCGGCCACCTGCTGCTGAAAACTCTCGCCCATGTGACGGTAGCTCATGGAACGCTCCAGGGCGGCGCGCGCCAGGTCGTCTTCCTTCTTGTCCACGGCCTTCTCGGCGCGGCGCATCCAATCAGCGGCGCGCTCTTCGTTTTCTTTCTGCTTTTTTTCCAGCAGGTGCTGGTCGGCGAGCGCGATGGCCACCTGCGTCTTCACCTGCAACAGCTGGTTCTGCATGTCGAGGATTACCTGCTTGATCATCTTTTCCGGCTCCTCGGCCTTGTCAATCAGGTCATTGAGATTAGCGCGAATCAGTGTGGACACACGTTCCAGTAGTGCCATGGTGAACCTTCCTCTCTGCTAGCCCGGAACCGCTGTCTAGCTGACTGGATGCCTGGCTGGGGTGCCCCACTCAAGCCCGCTTTTGGCTTGAGTGGGATATCGCACAGCTTCGTTGGATTTGTGAAAGCCCCAAACTTCAGTCCGGGAGTAACCCGCCCCCTCTCTTCTGTCATCCCGACCGAGCGCGACCGAGCTTGCGAGGAAGCGCGAGCGGAGGGAGCTTGCGCTCCTCGCCCCAAACCCACAACATTCATTCTGCGGTGAAGCATGGCGTTACTTCCCTGCCGCCTGCGCCTTGGGCGCGGCGTCCGTGCCTTTGCCATCGAGCGTGGGCGGCGGAACATCCGGCTTGGGCGTCTTATCGCCGATCAGCCGCACCTTGGAGAACAGCTCCGACATCTGCATGCCGGAAAGCGTCTCGAAGAGCGCGGGCACCTGCGCCGCCATCTTGGCCAGGTCGCCCGTCACCTTGCTCATCCCGGCGGCGTCGCCGTTGCCGGTGGAGACCACGGTGATCTTGTCCACGTTGGCCAGCGGGCTGGCCATGGCGCGCACCACCTCGGGCAGGCTGGTAATGAGCTTGTCCACCACCGCCGCCTGGTTGTACTCCTGGTAAGCCTCGGCTTTCACGTTCATGGCCTTGGCCTCGGCCTCTCCCTTCTTGAAGATGATTTCCGCTTCCGCCTGCCCCTGGGCGCGAATGGACGCGGCATGGCCGTCGGCCTCCATCATCAGCCGCTGCTTTTCGGCTTCGGCGAGGGTCTCGATGCGCTGGCGCTCGATTTCCGCCTGCTTCAGCACGGTGGCGATCAGCTCCTTCTCGCGGCGGTTGATTTCAGCTTCCTGCACCTTCACCTGCTGCTCCTTCTCCACCTGCTGCACCTTCACGCTCTCCGCAATCACCTGCTGCTGCATGATGTTGGTCTGGATGTCGTAAGCCTTGTCGGCCTGCGCCTGCTGCTTCTTCATCGTTTCCTGGTACTGCGCTTTCTTGACTTCCAGGTCGCGCTGCGCTTCCGCCTGCTTGGCCAGCGAAAGCGTTTCCGCCAGCACCCGCTCCTGGTCGGCCTGCGCCTTGGCGGTGGCAGCATCGCGCGTAGCCAGCGCCCGCTTAATGGCGGTGTCGCGGTCGGCTTCGGCGCCGGCTACGTCGGCGTCGCGCTTGATGCGGGCCACGTCCGGCCGGCCCATGTTGGTGATGTACTCGTTTTTGTCGCGCACTTCCTTGATGGTGAAGGAGATCACCTCCAGGCCCATCTTGTTCATGTCGTCGGCGCAGGTGGAGCGCATGCGCTCGGAAACCATCTCCGGCTGCTTGACGATCTGCTCCACCGTGAGTTGGCCGATGATGCCGCGCAGGTGCCCTTCCATCACCAGCCGGATGAGCCCTTCGCGCTCCTGCGGCGTCTTGGTGAGAAATTGCTCGGAGGCGGTCAGGATGGATTCGGTATCCGACTTCACCTTGATCTGCGCCACCGCCTCCACGGTGACGGCCACGCCCTGGTTGGTGTAAAGGTCCTGCTGCGGGGCCACGTCGAACGACATCAGCTCGAGCGACAGGCCGCGGCAGTTTTCCACCATTGGGAAAATGATGGTGCCGTGGCCCTTGACGACACGGGTGCCGCGGAAGCCGTAGACCACCAGCGCTTCGTGCGGACCCGCCTTGCGATACAACCTTGCCAGCAAGCTCATGATGAGCATGAAGGCCAGCACCATCAGGCCCACTATCACCCAGACTCCGAATGCCAACTGCATAACGCCTCCTAAGAACCGCATCAATGCGCAAAACTCATGACAGCGTCCAGATCCTGCACCAGCCGCTCCGGCTCTCCGTGCCCCAGAAACACTTCTCCATCCCACAGGTGAATCTTCACGCCCTTCTTGCCCCAAACGTAAGCGCGCTTGTTGCCCACGCCGCGAATGCCGTAGCCTCCGGCCGGGCCCCAGCTGTCAACAGCGTAGTCCCGGATTTGGGACGTCGGAATCGTGCGCAGGCGGAAGCCCAGGGTGCGGATCTCCAGTCCGGAATTGCTGAAGATGTAATGAAAGCCGCTCCACGCCATGATCACGGCCATTAGCAGGAGCAGGATCGGCACAACCAAAACCAGGCGCACGGTCAGATTGGCAGCGGCGGCGGCCAGAGCCGCCATCAACACGATCGGCAGGGCCATCACTACCGCCCACGCCTTCGAGCCGTGAACTTCGTCGGCGATCAGGCTCTCCGCCGGCAACTGCGGGCCGCGCCGCGTGCCGATATAAACCACCAGCAGCACAAAGAGCGAGCCAAATCCCGCTACCAGAAAGGGACCCACGTGGACGCTGCGCCCGTACAGGTTGTACTTCACGATGCCATCGGCGGCGCCGCAGAGAATGCCAACCACGACGTAGAAGAATCCCAGCAGCGTCCAGGCGGAGAGGTCGGGCTGCGCGGCACGGTAAGCCACAATCGTGGAGAGGGCGGCTATTGCCGTAATCGTCACCAGCGTGAAAACCAGAAAACCGTTGGGGGTCATCCAGCCATTGGGCCGGCCGGCGAAATCAAAGTGCGTGGCCAACCGCATGGGGAGCCGATCCCACACCATGAACAGGCGGATCGCGGCCGCGGGCAGGCCCAGCCACAGCACCCAACTGAACAGCCTGTAGAGCGAGCGCGCCATGGTTAGCTGCCTTCCCTGCCTCCGGCGGTGGAACTCGACGCCGGCTGCGGCGGCGCCTCGCCCATTCCCGCCATTTCCTCCCACCGGCGCACATAAGCGATCCCGTGCTCGTAGCGGGTAACAACAACTTCCGAACCTTTGGCAATGGCGCCACTGTCCTCGCTGCGCGCTCCCGCGGCGTGCCGTGTCCCGCCCTGGCTATAGGTGATTTCGCCGGTGCCCCCGGCGCGAATGGGACTAGTCACCTTCCCCAGCACGCCTACCATTTCGTAATCGGCGGGATCCATCGGGTGTTCACTGGCCATCAGCGCCTTCAGAAAGGCGAAAATAATGGCCGCTCCGCCGATGCCGCTGAATACGGCCACCCCAAGTCCAAGCAGAAACCACACGGTGGAATAGCGCGTGAGCAGGTAGCCAGTGCCGCCGAACCAGGCAAGAAAGACCGTCAAGGTCAGGAAATTGAACACTGATACCTGGGCGCCGCCTCCGTGCCCCACGTGCGTGTGCGTCCCGACGTGGACATGAGGCCCCGCGTGCCCCATGTGCCACTTGAAGGGCAAGTGCCAGCGCAAGCCGCCGCCCAGGAACGACAGCACGCTGAAGGCGAAGCCCACCACAAAGCAGACCAGATAAAAATTCTCCCAGGTCATGACTCTCGCCTCCTTTGCCCGTTGCCCTTGTGGGCCAATTCGGCCTGGCTCCCGTGGCGCTCCTCGGGCTTCAGCACCTGCAGCAGGCGGTCTACAAGATTCGGTGTTTCCAGTATCGCCCCCAGCAGCACCAGGCAGCGGCGCGAGTCTTCGTGCTTGGCGGCCTCCAGCAGCGCCTGGCTGACTTCGACGTCACGGCGAAAACGCTCGGCGCCGTTGATCAGCCATAGATCCAGCTTGTCCTCCAACGCGCCCAAGTCGGAGATGAGTTCGTTATGAAAACCTTCGGGATCGTCCACCAGGTAGCCGGGGTGCACCTTAAAAAAGCGCGCCAGCAGCATGCGCGTCGGATTGGTGAGATGGGGGCGGGCCCCGCTTTCAATCTGCGACAAGTACGACTGGCTGATGCTCTTGCCCATTTCTTTCCTGATAGCGCGCACAATCTCCTGCTGGGTGAAGGCGCGGCCATAACCGCGCAGCGTACCCTCAACTTCCCGCAGGTAGCGGATTTTCTCGCCCAGCCTCATATTGCAATCTGCGATATTAATATCTCTAATTGCAATTTTGGTCAAGAACTGGATATACCGCCTCCTCAATCACTTACGCTTCGGGGTAGAAACCGGCGCCTGGCGGCGACATCAGATTCAGCAGCGAACCGGGCAAAGGCTCACCTTCGCCGTGAATCGTTTCGGCCGAACGGGATTCGGGCAACGTCGCAAACCGTCTGTGCTCCTTGGCCTACGGTTCAGCTTCCTGGGGTTCGCCGGCCCATGCGTCAGTTGCCGGTTTTTTCGCGGGCGCCGTCGTCATCACCACCACGCCAACCAGCACAAGGATGGTGCCGACGATGGTGCGCGGTCCCATCGCTTCCCCGCCGAAGAAGTACCCGACTAAAACCGCAACCACTGGATTTACATAAGCATAGGTTCCCACCCGGGTGGGCGATTCGTGATGGATGAGCCACACATACGCGGTAAACGCGACGATGGATCCGGCCAC
>DATEGM010000025.1:0-17321 GCA_035280085.1 Terriglobales bacterium | reverse complement strand
CGTCGAGTGCCATTGTATGAATTATTGCATAATTGCAGGCATTGCAGGATGTCTGGCTACGGTGGTAAATATGCCCAACAAGAAACCTCGCAAATTTCGCGCGGTGCAGGCGGTGAAAGCCGCGGCCCGGGAACAGATTGGTTCCCCGCCTGCGACCCGTCGGCAGCCGCAACGGAAGAAGCCGGCCGAGCAGAAACATAAGCCCACATTGGGCGATATGCTGGCCGAAGACTAACTCGGCCGGCAGCTCACTCCTTCGTGCCGGCAGGCCCGCAGCAGCTTGGGGCGATGCTGGAAAGGACAACCTCCCCTTCCGCCTGCTCTTCCTATTCTTTTAGCCCTAACGTATCCCCAAAACCAACTCTTTTCATGACAGGAGGAGAGCAAGCATGAAATTGGAATCGTTACGCGAACTGTTCATCACCGAGTTGCAGGACCTGTACTCGGCCGAGAAGATGATTATCAAGGCGCTGCCCAAGATGATGGAAAAAACATCCTCGCCGGACCTGCGGAGGGCACTTGACCAGCACCTGCGCGAAACCGAAGGCCAGGTGCGGCGCCTGGACCAGATCTTCGATCAACTGCCCAAGGTGGATCGGGAAGACCAGAAGTGCAAGGGCATGGAAGGCTTGATCAAGGAAGGCGAGGAAATGATCAAGAAAGATGGTGAGCCGGAGGTGCGCGACGCCGGCATCATCTCGGCAGCGCAGCGGGTGGAGCACTATGAGATGGCCGGCTACGGCACGGTACGCACCTACGCCAAGCTGCTCGGCCACACTGACTGGGCGCAACTGTTGCAGCAAACTTTGGACGAGGAGAAAGAAGCCGACCGTATCCTGAACGGCTTGTCGGAACGCATCAACCTGGAGGCTAAGGCAGCTTAACGGCCCACAGGAGTCTTTGCAGAGAAGGCGGGCCGGCAGGCCCGCCTTTTTTATCAGGCAAAGTTTTATCAGGCCAGGTCGCCCATGAGGGCGAAGTGATTGCCCGAGATGAAGCGGATTTTGACCACGCGGCCATCCTGCAGGCGCAGACGCGGATTCTGCGACTCTGGGATGCTAACCAGCGGCATGTGATCGGCGTCAATTACCCCCCAGGCTTGGGAGCGCAACACCGGTGGCAGGGGCGAGCGCTCCTCCAGGCGATGGTGCATATCAATGGAGTAGGAAACCTTCAAGCTGTTCTGCCCGCCCAGCAGGTAGCCGGTGCCTTCCAGAGTGACGTAGGTGGAGCCGCCAAAAGGCTGGTCGCCCAGGGCCATGATGTGCCCTCCTCTGATTTGGGGAGGGATTATATCGCTTTTTTGCGATTTGCTTCTAAACTTTTCGAATAGGCGCCCATCCGCAACGATGCGTAAGAGGCGGATAGCGAATTGCCCGACGAGGGGAGTCCCACTCGGGCGGGCCACGCATGCTGACCAGGGCAGAGCCTGCGCCGGCGCAGTGTAATATTCTGGTCCCTGCGGGTTTTCCATGGAAGTGCGGGTCCCTACATCCATCAAATGGCTGGCGTTGCTGCTTCTGGCGGCGGGAAGTTCTCTCACAAGCTGGGCTGAGCCGGCCAACGTAATTCTTATTACCCTGGATACGACGCGGGCTGACCGCATGGGCTTTCTCGGCTCAAGCCGGGGGCTCACTCCTAACCTGGACGCGCTGGCACGGCAATCCGCGGTATTTCTCCGGGCCTACTCGCAAGTTCCACTGACTACGCCCTCACACGCAACCATCCTCACGGGAACCTACCCGCAGTTCAATCACGTGAGCGACCTGGGGTCGCCGCTGGAAAAGGGTTTGCCCTACCTTCCCGAGATTCTTCGCCGGCAAGGCTATCGCACGGCGGCGTTTGTGGGGTCGCAGGTGCTGGATCCAAAGAGCGCGTCAGCACCGGGATTTAACCGCGGCTTTGACACTTACGACGCGCCATTTCACGCCCGCCGCCCGGGTGAGGATCGCTACCACAGTATCGAACGGCGGGGAATGGAGGTGGTGGAACAGGCCCTGGGATGGCTGAATCGGCGCCCCCGCGGACCTTTTTTTCTCTGGCTCCATTTCTATGACCCGCACGATCCGTATGATCCGCCACCGCCATTCAAAACCCAGTACGCATCTTCGCCCTACGACGGCGAAATTGCCTACGTTGACTCCGCGGTGGGCAGGCTGCTGGCTGCTCTGCGCACGCGCGGCCTTTACCAGCACACTCTTCTCGTGGTGGTGGCCGACCACGGCGAGGCTTTTGGGGAGCATGGAGAACTGAGCCATGGGCTGTTCCTTTATGACGACACCCTGCACGTCCCATTGCTGATGAAATTACCGGGCACACGGGCCCGTCATCTGGCGATCGAAAGCCGCGTAGGTCTAGTGGATATCGCGCCCACCCTTCTGCAGGAGTTGGGCATCTCGCCACCGCCGGCTATGCAGGGCGCAAGCTTGCTGCAACTGATGAAGGGAGTTGCAGGCCAGGCGACGACCACCGCCCGCTCTGGCCTTGCTGCGAGGACGCCCGACCGCCCGGAATATGCCGAGACCGATTATCCCCATCGCGCCTTCGGCTGGAGTTCCTTGCGCTCCTGGCGGGCGGGAAAGTACCTGTACATTGACGCCCCGGAACGCGAACTCTACGACCAAACTACCGACCCGGGAGATCTGCACAATTTGGCCGGGAGCGCTCCCGCCGTGGCCGACGCGATGGCGGCGCAACTGGAGACGTTTCGCAGAAAAACCTTCCGCACTGGAGGAGCGCAGACGGCTCTCACCCCGCAACAGGCCGCGCAACTGCAGGCTCTGGGTTACGTGACCTCCGGCTCGAGCAAACCCGAGGAGGAAGAAAAAAGAGGCGCCGACCCTAAGGAAAAGGTTGGGATCTCAAACTCTCTTCATAGAGCATTGCTGGAGACGGAGGAGCAACAGTACCGCGATGCGATCCCGCTTTTGGAACAGGTGCTCCAGGCAGAGCCGGGTATCGCCATCGCCAACCTGCAGCTGGGGCGGGCCTGGAACAGCCTGGGAGAGTACGCCAAGGCCGTGCCCTGTCTGCAGAAGGCGGTCGAACTCACGCCGCAATCGGTGGACGCGCACTACGAACTGGGGGCGGCGCTGGGCGAAATGGGAGACTGGGAAGGTTCGGCGAAACAGATGCAAGCCGCGCTCGCCCAGGAGCCGAACTCTGACGAACTGCATTTCTATTTAGGCTCCGCCTACGAGGAGAGCGGCCGGATTGCTGACGCCATGAAGGAATACCAGGCCGCCACCCGGCTCAATCCCGACAACTACCGGGCAAATTTGCTGCTGGGGCGGCTGCTGGCCATGCAGAACCGGGCCGCCGAGGCATTGCCGTATCTGAAAAAAGCGGTGCAACTGCAGCCGAACTCGGCCGATGCGCACAAGTTCCTGGGAAACGTGTATACCGTGCTGGGCGACGAAGCCAAGGCTCGGCAGGAACAGGACCAGGCGCAGCGCCTGCAACAAATCGAGCAGCCGTAACGACGACGCGTTGAAACTACCTCTGATTATGGGCACCAGAAAGGGTAAGATTATCCCCCGGACAGAGGTGCGCCGTGAATAAACTTCTGCTGGTCTCCTCGGTATTACTGCTCAGTGGCTTGGCCTTGGCTCAAAGCTCATCGCCTCCTCCGGGCTACGCTGTTCCCCCGGGCTACCGTGAAGCCGAACGGCAAGCGCAGGAACTCGACAAGGACACAGCTCCACGAACCACACGGGCACAGCGCCCGAACCTGGTGCAAATGCAACGTGACGCCCGGGAGTTGGCCACGCTCGCGGGTTCCATCCCCCCCGACATTGACCTGACCGCCAAGGGGCTGCTGGCGAAAGATCTGGCCAGCCGGCTGAAGAAAATCGAGAAGCTGGCTAAGCACCTGCGCGGCGAAATCTCACGCTAGCGAGCCAAGACCCCGAACCCCGGCCAGTCTCCACCAGAGCCCGAAAATGAAACCGCCAGTCTGGAGTCGCCTCCGAGACTGGCGGTAGTTGTTTGGAGCCGAGTAGCGGTCTAGAAAGTCACCCGCAAGCCGAATTCGATCTGGCGTGGCGTGCCGAGCGAGTTCAGGCCCGTGCCGGCGCCGGCCCGGTTGGTGAAGTGGCCGGCGTAGTCGGTGCCGTTGACTGAGCCCGTGCCGCCGTTAAGCGCGCCGGAAAGCGCGCTGCCCGGCAGATCGAAGTTGGCAAAGTTGAGCAGATTATAGAAGCCGACGCTGGGACGGATGGTCAGCTTCTCCTTGATGTTGTAGTTCCAGGACAGGGTCATGTCGAAGGCGCGCAGCCAATCGAGGTTGACCTGTCCCGGAGGAGCCGTGGCCAGCTTGCCGCCGCCGTTGATGGTCCCGCCCAGCGCTTGCAACTCAGACAGAGTAAACAGGCCGCTGCTAATCAGCGTCTGACCCGCGGGGGTGACCTGGTTGACCGTGCCGTTGAAAGCGTTGATCAGGTTATTCAAATTGCTGGCATTCACGCCGCGATCGAAACTGCCCTCGTGCGTTCCGGGCAGCGGATCCTGCACGGTTCCATCACCCGTGAAGTCGGTGCGGAAAATCTCCCCCGCGCCGATGGCGGTGTTAGGAACAATCAGGGTTGTGGACAGCGGGCTGTAGAAGTGGGAGATCAAGCTGAACTGGAAACCGCCGGGCAGGTCAGCATAGCCACCGAAGGAGACCTGGTGGGTGCGGTCCAGCACGGAGGGTCCGAAGTAGCGGTTGGGCTGCGAGTTGTCCAGAGCGCCAATAATGAAGTCCTGGTCACTGGTGCCGGCGGTAACCGCGCGGTCAGTTCCCGGGGCGCCGCCCGAGTTATCAAAGCGCGACAGAGCGTAGGACACCTGGAAGTTCAATCCACGCACGCCGCGGAAAGGCTGCTTGACGTTGTCGGTCCATTTCAACTGCAGGCCGTTATATACCGAGCGTCCGATGGGCTGCAGGAAACCCATCGGTGGCGCGGCGGGGTTGATGCCGCCGAAGGCGCAGGGATAGCCCAGCTTAACCAGGCAGCTCGCGCCACCCATGTCAGTTGAGGAACCGAGTCCATTGCCGGCGAAATCCGCAATGGTCAGACCTCGAGGGTTGCCGTTAGTGTCCACAAAGGCACCGGTTGCAGGATTGGCATTGGGGCAAGGTGTGCCAATGCCCGCCTGTATGCTGGCCACCCCGCAAGCGGTAAGGGTTGCAGCAATCGCGTCCTGCGCGCCCGTCTTGTTGAAGTAGCGGATATCGCCCGCATGGTTCACATCCACACTCAGCAGGAAGTGCGTCTGCACGTTGCGGATGTAGTCGGCGCTGATCACCATGCCCGGCCGGATTTCCCGCTGGATGCCGATGTTCATCTGCACTGAACGGGGAGAGCGATAATTCGGGGCAAACACCCCCGAGACGCCCGTTGGGAAGAAGCAACCGACGCCCTGGGGGCACTGCGTCAGGTCGGTTTGGAGGTAGTTCGGATTGGCAGCTTTGAGATCAACTGGCGTCGCCGCCTGCCACTGCTGTTGGAAGGCTGCGATGGCCGCGGCGGAGTTACCAATCAGAGGCGGGCCAGAAGAGGTGCCGCAGACGCTGGGACCAGCAAGCAACTGCCCGCCCGGGACGGGCAAACCAGAAGGTGACCCAGGAGAGGCGCACGGCGCCGTGAAAATAAGGAATGCGCCGGTGGCCTCGCGCGGCGGAGCATCAAACAGCACGTTGTTCCAGATGGCGTTCTCGTAGAACAGCCCGATACCGCCACGGATGGAAGTCTTACCGGCTCCAGTTGGATCCCAGGCAAAACCTATCTGGGGTGCAAAGTTAGTGTTGGGCTGGCGGACAGGATTGCCTAGCCCCGGGAACAACTGGTTCAAGGCCGGGATAGCCGGCAGGTTGCTGTCGGTGCGGCCGGTGTCGCGCTGGTAGCGCAGTCCGTAAGTGAGTGTGAAGTTGGGCTTAATCTTCCAGGAATCCCCGAGGTAGGTCAAAATGCGATTGTCCGGACCCAGGCCGCCACCAGGGAATTGGAATGACGGCTTGGTCGTGGCGAAACCCAAACCGTTGCCCATGGTAATGCTGTCGGCAGGATAGTTCAGGGGGTTCGCCGAGCCGCCAGGGAACGGGCCCGTGGCAGCAGCGGCAACTTCTCCGGAGTCGGCGGCTGCGACTACCAGGGGCGCGTTCTTAAAGAAGGACGCAAAACCTCCGCCCTGGATGTGGTTGTAGGACATTCCGAAGCGGATGATGTGGGAGCCCAGGGGTTTGCTGCCATCGTACCGGACCTGCCGGTTGCTCTGCGGCGTCATTTGCGGAGCCAGCAGGTTGGGACCGGCGATCAGACCAGTGTTGCCCATGATAATTTCCACGCCCAGGTTGTTGAGCGGCAGAGAACTGCCGATAACCGCATCCTGAATCTGGTTCTGGAATTTCAAGTAGGAGAAGCGAATCGCGTGCGTCCAGGTGCCGCTGTTGAAATCCAAACCAACAACGTGGTCGCGGGTAATGTTTTTGGTGTCATACAAAGAGTAGCCGTAGCCAAAGTTGGCACCCAGGATGCTCTTGTAATAGGTGAAACGGTAGAAAGCGTGGGCATTCTTGGTCAGCTGATAATCCAATTTTCCCAGGAGATTGCCTTCACGGAAAGCATCGGAGAAGGTGCCCGAGAATGCTTGGAAGGGAGCGGAGATGGGAACCGGAACTTGCGAGTGTTGTACGGTGCGCTCTCCGTCCATGAAGAAGAACATCTTGTCCTTTATGACGGGTCCGCCGAAGCGGCCGCCGTACTGGCTGCGCTGGAAGGGAGCAGCAAATCCCGGAGGCGCGGGCAACTTGGCAGCCATGGAGCTGTCGCGGAAGCCACCGAAGGCTTCGCCGTGATAAGCGTTCGTCCCAGAGCGGGTGGTTACGTTCACTGAACCTGAAGAGGTCAGCTCACTGGACATATCCAAGCTGGACTGGCTGATCTGGAATTCCTGAATCGCGCTGGCGGGAATGTCGGTAGTCGTCGTGCCCACCGTCTCGTCGGAGACGTCCACGCCGTCCACTTCAATGCGGGCGGTGCGCCCGAAGCGGCCGCCAAAGGAAATGGAGGAATAGCCGGCCTTGGTGGGATCGAAGTTCTGGCCATCCTGAATCTGAACGCCGGGCTCAAGCTGGGCCAAGTCGAGGAAGTTGCGGCCGTTCACGGGCAGGTTCTCAATCTGTTGCGCATTCAATACGCCCTGCACCGTCGGCTGCTCCGTGTTCACCTGAACTTCGGAGGCCTGCACCTCGACCACCTGGCTTTCCTGGCCGATTTGCAGTTTAGCGTTGGCGGTGGCCGTATTGCCAACCTGCACCGTTACCGGCACACTCACGCTGCTAAAGCCCTTGGCTGAAATTTGCACCTTGTAACCGCCGGGCACCAAGGCGCCGGAGTTGTAGGCCCCTGACGAGTTGGTCGAGGCGCTGATCACCTGACCGGTGGCAACATTGGTAATCGCAACCTTGGCGCCGCTCAGCACCGCGCCGGAGGGATCGGTTACAGTGCCGACGATGCTGCCGGTGCCCACTGTCGTCTGCGCCACCAACGGAAGGCTGAACACCAGAATTCCTGCAAGTGCCAGCAGCCAGCCACTAAATCGCGCCAGCCTGCGGCTAAACAATTGTTGAGAGTACATCCTCCCACCTACCTTTCCTGAGTTGAAATCGTGCTTGGGAGACCAGAAACTGTTTCAGTCAAAGGCCCAACTGAAAACCTGTTTAAGAAGCCAAACTGACAAAACGTGAATTCCTGTTATGCAACGCGAGTTCCAAGCAGCTGAAATTCCTCTCACTTAGCGTTTTCAAACAGATACAGTGAGAACATGGTGTTGAGTTCTATCGCCACGAAGATTTTCAGGTATGGAATTTCATAAACGCGAACGAATCTCCACAATTTGGAAGGGCTATCGTTCAATTTTGGGGCTCCTGAGGACGCAGATTCGCCCTGGAACGCGCACAGAAACAGAGAGATAAACAATTGTTGCCTGCGATTGTTTTGAGCGCCTTGTAAATCTTATTTGGTCGCGCCAGGGGGATTGATTGCCGAGGTCCCTAGCCACCTCGCCAGGCATTACGTCGGTAATCTTTTGCGGTAACCTCAACTTCGTTACCTTTGCCCCAAAGCCCACTTCCGTCCTCGGCCCGGCACATCAGTGTCGGATTCGTGACAGAAAAAAAGATGAGGAGCACAGTGATGAAGAGATTCCCCGTTTTGCTTAGCGTACTGCTGCTGTCGGCCTGCGCATGGGCTCAGCAAAATTCCGCGCCAGCCCCAGCGGACCAGGCGCAGCAATCCCCGGCTAATGCCCAGGGGCAGGATGCGGTGAAGGTCGAGCCCATGGACCAGACGCCGGTGTTCCGGGTCAATGTGGTCTCACGCACCACCAAGGCGGTCAACTACCGCCATCGCGGCGGCTCCACATCCGTAGATTTCAAGGGCACCGACCTGATGCCGCTGGCCAAAGGCAAGGCCAAGGTGGACAGCAAGTCCGGCCGGCTGCAAATTGACGCGCAGTTCGAGCGCATGATGCCGGCCACCAAGTTCGGGCCGGAGTATCTCACTTACGTGCTGTGGGCCATCACGCCAGAGGGCCGCCCGGTGAACCTGGGCGAAGTGCTGCTGGATAACGGCCACGCCAAGCTCGACGTCACCACCGACCTGCAGGCGTTTGGCATGATCGTGACCGCCGAGCCCTATTTCGCCGTCACTTACCCCAGCAACCTGGTGGTCGTGGAAAACATGATCAAGTACGAGACCAAGGGCTGGGAAGAGCCGATTGACGCCAAGTTCGACATGCTGGAAGGCAGCGAGTACACCATTGACCTGAAGGCGGCCGACCTGCCGGCCACCAACGCCAAGCCCAACACTCCGCTGGAACTGCTGGAAGCGCGCAACGCTGTGGCCATTGCCAAGGCGGCGGGCGCCGACCAGTATGCCGGCGACAGCATGGCCAAAGCCGAGGACTTCCTCAATCGCGCCGAGGATTACCTGAAGCGCAAGCAGGGAGTGACTCCGATTGGCACCGTGGCCCGCGGCGCCACCGAGATGTCGGAGGATGCCCGCGTGCTCACTTTGAAAATGAAACAGCAGGAGCGGGTGGAGGCGGAGAAGCGCGCCATGCAGGAAAAGACGGCCAAAGCCCAGGCAGAAGCCCAGGCGGAAGCCGAGCGCGCCGCCAAGGCCAGGGCCGATGCCGAGGAGCAGGAACGTTTGCGCCAGCAGGCGGACGCCGACCGCGCAGCCGCGGAGAAAGCCAAGGCAGAAGCCGAGCAGATGCGGGAGCAGGCGGAGACCGCTCGCCAGCAGGCAGAAGCCGCGCGTGCCGCAGCTCTAGCCGCACAGCAGCAGGCCCAGGCCGATGCCGAAAAGGCTCGCCTGGCCGCCGAGGAAGCTATTCGCCAGAAAGAAGAAGTTCGCCAGCGCCTGCTCAGCCAGCTCAACCAGGTGCTGGAAACCAAGGACACGCCGCGCGGGCTGGTGGTCAGCATGCCCGACGTGCTCTTCGACACCAACAAATACACCCTGAAATCGGGAGCCCGCGAGAGCCTGGCCCGGATTGCCGGCATCATTCTGGCTTATCCCGACCTGCGGCTGGAAATTGAAGGCCATACCGACAGCACGGGCACGGAGGAGTACAACCAGGTGCTCTCGGAGAAACGAGCCGGTTCGGTGCGCGACTACCTGGTGGACAAAGGCGTGGGCGTTAACACAATGATCGCGCGCGGGCTGGGAGAGTCTGATCCGGTGGCTGCCAACGATACCTCTGCCGGGCGGAAGCTCAACCGCCGCGTGGAACTGATTGTTTCCGGCGAGGTGATTGGCACCAAAATCGGGGCCAATGCGCAAACGGTGAGCGCTCCTAACGCGCAGCCGCCCGCGCCGCAAGCCCAGGCTCCGGCAGCTTTTCCGCAGCAGTAAGCGAGGTTTGTTCGGCCGAAAGAAGTTGAGCCGTTTTGCGGGCGTGAGCGCAGCGGGAGCCCGCAGGCGAAATCCTGAGAGCAGCGAAGGATCTCTCGCCGCAAATTAGAGTTTGTTCGGCCGAAAGAAGTGCGCGGGCCGGGGCGTGAGCCCTGGACCCGCTGCTTCTTTTTTGAGGCCGTTTCAAGTTTCGAGTTTCAAGTTTCCCGCACCTGTTCCTGGCCGAAATATGCCGATTCGCTGTTCGCATTTGAGCGCAGCCGGCCGATTCATTTTTGAAACAATTTAACCCTGTCATCCTGAGCGAAACTGGCCGATTCGGCTTGGCGGGATCGGCCAGCGGAGTCGAAGGACCGCTTCACGGCCTCGCTTGCCATCTCGGCCTGAGAGCATTCTCTAGAAATTCCTGTTGGCAGCATGGCGGAACACAGGTTGCCGGGGTGTTTCGACTCGGGCGTGCGCCCTCGCTCAACATGACAGATAAAAAAGAATCGAAGTCTCTGAAACTCGAAACCCGAAACTTGCAACTAGCTCTTTTCGCACCCGGGACACTGCGTGTGATACGCATTCCCTTGGTAATCCAGCTCCTTCAATCCAGCCTGCGACGTGTAGTATCCGTGAATGGCTTCACGGCGCAGCAGGTCGTAGAAGCGGCGGAGCGGCGTCTCTTCCGGCTGCTGGCTCATTTCGCGCGCCAGGTCCGTCTGCTGCGATGCCGGCAAATCGAGGAACGGGTTCCCGAGTTGCTGCGCCCGTTGGACGAGAGCAGCCAGACCGGCACGGGCAACCGCTTGCGGATCGCTGGTTTCCAGTTCCACTACGTGCGCCTCGCCATAGTAAGCCACCGCCAGCGCATGGTGCAGTGGATCAAGCCGCCTCGCGGCCTCGCGCACCCCGGCAGCACTATTAAAGCGCAGGTCCACCCACTCCGCCGTTTCCGCTAGCGCGCCTGAGTTCACCTTGCCCAGCAGAATCTCCACCAGGCGGCTCACCACCTTAAATTCGTCCAGCGAGAAGAACTGCGGCCGGAACGGTCCCTGCGGGGGCTGCACGTAATCGGTCTCGCTGCCCGGCGGAATCGCGGGAAGGGCTCGCGACGACAGCGCATGGATCAGGTGCTTGGGTGAAGGATCGTAGAGTCCTGGGGGCAGCGCGGCCGCCTGCTGTTCAGTCAACCCGAGGGACAGCGCTAGCGGCGGCGCCAGGCCGGCCACCCCCGCCAGCGCGGTGAACTCGCCCAGCCGCAGCAGCCACTCGCGGCGGGTCAGCCCCTCGCGCGCATTTTCGGGGACCGGCTTGTCGTCATCCGTGCTCATAGTTCCCCTCGCCGCGACGCTTCCGCGATGTGCTCGCCCACACGCGCGGAAATCGCCATGATGGTCAGCGTGGGCTCGTAGCAGCCCTGCGTCACGAACACCGCGCCATCGCTGACGAACAAGTTGCGCACCCCGTGCACCGCGCAGTTGCGGTCCACCACGCTGGTCTTGGGGTCGTTGCCCATGCGTGCGGTGCCGCACTCGTGGATGTTCTTGCCGAACACGCTGAGGCGCTCGCTGGGCGGGTTGATGTCGCTCAGCTTCATCTCGTCGAGGATGGCGCTCAGGTCCGCGCGCATGGCTTTGGCCATCGCATGCTCGTTCTCGCCGTAGCTGGAGACGATGTGCAGCACGGGAATGCCCCAGGCGTCCTTCCTGTGCGGGTCGAGCATAACGTAATTGTCCTTGCGCGGCAGGCACTCGCCCTGTGCGCCGATGCCGAAATAATAAGGAATGTCGGAGCGCACCTTCTGCCGCCACGCGTCGCCGAACTCGGGCAGCAGAAAGGCGTGGCCATAGAGTTCCTGGCTACCATCGCCATCGAAGCGGTAACCGCGCAGGAAATTGGAGTTGCGGTTCGTCCCCACGTTGGCGTACTTGGGAATGATGAAACCGCAGGGGCGGCCCACCGGCTCGCGCTTCGAGGAAGCCAGGCTGGGCATCAGGCCCCCGCCGCCCTCGATGGTGAAGTGGTCCATCAGGTAGTGGCCGAGCACGCCTTCCTGATTGCCCACGCCCCGCGGAAATTGCGGGGAGCGCGAGTTGAGCAGGATGCGGGTGCTCTCCAGCGCCGCCGCGGCCAGCACCACCACGCGCCCGTACGCCTCGCGATCCTGGCGCGTGCTACGGTCAATGTAGTGGACGCCTTCTGCCTGGCCGTGCCGATTGATGAGCACATGGCTGACTACGGCATCGCTCACCAGGGTCAGCTTGCCGGTGCGCGCCGCCGCCGGCAGCGTCACTGAAGGGCTGTTGAAGTAAGACGCGGTGAAGCAGCCGCGCTGGCACTCGTCGCAGTAGTGGCAGGCGGGACGCCCGCGATGCGGCACGGTGAGCACGGCCACGCGGTCGGGCATCACCCGCCAGCCGAATTTTTGCCCGATCACCTGCTGCGCCTGCACCGCCCCGCAGGAGAGCGCCATGGGCGGCAGGAATTGCCCGTCGGGAAACTGCGCCAATCCCTCGCGCGAGCCGCTTACCCCGATGAAGCTCTCCACTCGGTCGTAATAAGGCTCCAGTTCCTTGTAGCTGATGGGCCAGTCCTCGCCGTAGCCGTCACGGCTGGCGGCCTTGAACTCGTAATCGCTGTAGCGGTAGCTCTCGCGCGCCCAGCAGAAGGTTTTGCCGCCCACCTGACGCCCGCGAATCCACATGAAAGGCTTGTCGGCGGGAAAGGTGTAGGGGTTCTCGTGGTCGTTGACGAAGAACTGGTGGCTGTACTCGTCGCAGGCGTAACACAGGCGCTGGACTGGCTGGTTTTGCAGCAGGCGCTGCTGGTCGCCAAAGCCGCGGTACTTGAGCTGGTAAGGCCAGACGTGCTCGGTGAAGTCGCGGGTGGGCACGCGCGGCGGCCCCGCCTCCAGCATAAGCACGCTCAGGCCGCGCTCAGCAACTTCTTTAGCTACCCAGCCACCGCTTGCCCCAGAGCCGACTATCAGGACGTCGTAGATGTTACGTCGTGCAGGCATGACGGAAGGCGACAGTTTACCCTAGAGGTAACCTCGCGCGTGCGGCCGCTCGAAGTCCCGCACTGGTGTAAAGGGGTTTTATCATCAACTATCGGTGATTACGTCCAGTCGGACGCGGAGCCGCTACAAACGGGACACGACCTTTGTCAGAAAGACTCGCCTAGCTTTGCAGAAATCGCTTATAAGTTTGGCCGAATCAATAGTGGTCTTGTCCTTCTGCAGATGTCTGATACAACAAAGCAGCCCCGTTTCGACCGCCTCGACGATGAATTGCCGAATTTCCGCGTCCGTAGCGGCCTTCCACTTGGAGGAAGGGAAGCCTAAGTCCAACGTGATGTATTTCTTCTTTCTGTTCCTTCGAATTCGCTCGCACCCCTCGAAATCAAACTCCTGCATCTCGCCCCCGATGCGCAGGATAAGTGCGAATTCGTCAATCTCTGGACTGTACGGCCCCCGGCAGTGTTCCGCTAGAAGTTTCCTCATCTCCAAGACGTGCCTGCCGGTCCTGTTGTCCTCTCGGCTCGTTTGCATGCCTAGGGTTATCGTTGCCACTGCCGTGTCCATAATTATTATCGATTCTTGTAGCACGGGGCTCGGATGATTGTTGAGAACAGGCTTTCACGTACTTTACCGGATGTGCACCATCTCTGGGGCAACCGTGAACCGCTACAGTGCCAATGCCAAATTACTGGGGCTTGGCCCGTTGCCGGCTCAGCAGTCCGCACGCCGCGAGGATGAGGGAGAACATCCCAGTCACGCCGAGCGCGTGCAGCGTCCAGACGAACAGGAAGTCCCCACTGGACTTGGCGATCTGGCCGCGAAATACGCCCTTCGGTCCTGCCACGTGGAAGACAGGCATGACCAGTGCAATGAGCGATCCGATAAGCATGATGACGTACCCCGATCGCCGTTCGGCGAGCACCAGCGTTCCATACAGCCAGACAACCAGTATGGGCACCGCCACCAAGGTTGAGCCTCCGGCCTCGGGTGTCCCGGCGCTCGCGCGGAGGGTATCACCAGTCAGGTGAAACGTGACGAATACGATCGAGAGCAGAGACGTGATCGCTAACATCAGGTTGCGCTTCATCGAGGTTGTCCTTGTAAATAGGTGTGGGCTATAGAGTGCCTGCCACGATACCTAGCAGGACGCGCTGCCACAAGATGATTGTTGCGAACAGGCGTTGCGGACTTTTTACAATTTAGCTCCTCTGGGGTGTCTGCCTGCTAGTTACGAGTCGAACCGGGCTGCCGCGGGTTACATTGAGAGCAGATAGCCGGCATGATCAAGGGCCAAATCTCGCGCTTCCGAGCCATTGACGTCCTCCTGCTGGTCTTTCTCGCCGGCCTGGCCCTGCTCTCGCCGGTGCGCGAGATTCATAAGCAGCTGACACTGGCGGCCATCGCTCTGGTGCAGATTTTCGAGCGGCGGCTGATCGTAATGTTTCCCCGCCGCGGGCCCAGCTACAGCGTGCTGCTGAAAATCGCCCTGGCCAGCCTGCTGATCGCGCATACTGGAGGGGCGGTCAGCATCAACAGCAGCTACTACCCCATCTACTACCTCCCGGTCATAACCGCCGCCATCTACTTCGGCCCGCTGGGCACATTGCTGTGGACGGCGTTGGCTTCTGCCGCTTACTGCTCCTATTTGCTTCCAGTGTTGCAGGAGTACGAACTCACGCCAGCCGGCGAAGTGGAACTGGGCATCCGCATCCTGTTCTTCTTTTTTGCCGCCATCCTGGTCAACCAGTTTGTGATGGAAAACCGGCGGCGCCTGAAGGAGTCGCAGGCGCTATCGGAAACGCTGGCGGAATCCAACCGCCAGCTCAAGCTGGCGCAGGATGAGGCGCAACGCTCCGAGCGCCTGGCCGCCCTGGGTCAGCTTTCCGCTGGGCTGGCGCACGAAATTCGCAATCCCCTTGGCGTCATCAAGGGCTCAGCCGAAATGCTCAACCAGAAGCTGCAGGGAACGACGCCGCTGGCCCAGGAGCTCGCCGGATACATTTCCTCTGAGGTGAACCGCCTCAACGCTCTGGTGGCGCGCTTCCTCGATTTTGCCCGGCCCTCGCGCCTGCAATTGCAGCCGGTGAGCCCCACGGTGCTGGTGGACCGCGCGCTGGAGTCTGTGCAGGCGCAATATCCTAACGCGAAGATTGCCGTCGAACGCAGGTATGCTGACAATCTGCCCCAAATCCAAGCTGATGAGCAGTTGTGCGAGCAGGTATTCGTCAACCTGATCTGCAATGCCTACGAAGCCATGAACGGCGCTGGCGGCAAGCTGAGTGTGTCCATTGCCCCGTCAGAAGCCGAAAGCGTGCCCGGAGTGGCGGTGGAAATTCAGGATTCCGGGACTGGCGTTCCGGCGGAACTGCGCGAGCAGATTTTCAATCCTTTTTTTACGTCGAAAGAGAACGGCGTGGGCCTGGGGCTTTCTATCGTGGCCAAAATTGTGGACGATCATCGCGGCTCCATCCAGTTGAAGAGCGGTCCGGGAGAGGGAGCGTGCTTTCACGTGTTCCTCCCCGCAAAACCGAACTAGAGAACTATGCCCTCGATCCTGATTGTCGAAGACGAAGCCAAAATGCGGCGCCTGCTGGAGCTGAACCTGGGCGAGCAGGGTTTCACCACTCATGCCGCGGCCGATGCCGAAGCGGGGCTCAAGCTCCTGGCCCAGGAAAAAATTGACCTGGTGGTCACCGACTTCCGCCTGCCCGGCATGAACGGGCTGGAATTCCTGCAGGCCATCAAGCGGATGAACGCCTCTCTGCCGGTGGTGATGATGACGGCCTACGGCTCGGTGGAGTCGGCGGTGGAAGCCATGAAGATGGGCGCCAGCGACTACGTGCTCAAACCGTTCTCGCTGGAGGAAATGACGCTGGTCGTTCGCAAGGAACTGGACACGCACAACCTGCGCGAGGAAAACCGCTCGCTGCGCGAGGCCCTGGGCCAGCGCTATCAGTACAAAAACATCATCGCCAAGAGCGACAAAATGCAGGCAGTGCTGGGCATGGTGGAGCGTGTGGCGCCCACTAACGCCACCGTGCTGCTGGGCGGCGAGAGCGGCGTGGGCAAGGATCTGGTGGCCCGCGCCATCCATGAACATTCCAACCGCAAGTCGGGGCCGTTCGTGAAAATCAACAGCACCGCCATCCCGGAAAATCTGCTGGAGAGCGAGCTGTTCGGTTACGAAAAGGGCGCCTTCTCTGGCGCCACGTCCAGCAAGCCGGGTAAATTCGAGCTTGCGGACAAGGGCACGCTATTCCTTGACGAAATTGGCGACGTGCCTGCGGCCACCCAAGTCAAGCTGCTGCGCGTGCTGCAGGAGCGCGAGTTCGAGCGCCTGGGCGGCACCAAAACATTGAAAGTGGACGTGCGTCTCATCGCCGCCACCAACCGCGACCTGCGCGCTGCGCTGGAGGACGGCAGCTTCCGCGAGGACCTCTACTATCGCCTGAACGTGGTGGCCATTGATATCCCGCCCCTGCGCGAGCACAAGGAAGACGTTCCCGAGCTGGCTCAATTTTTCCTGCAGAAATATGGGAGCGAGGGGGCGCACCCGGTCAAAGGCATGACCTCGGCGGCTATGAAGCTGCTAGTGGAATTTCACTGGCCGGGCAATGTGCGCGAACTGGAAAACGTGATGCAGCGCGCGATCACGCTGGCGCGCGGCGAGACCCTGGATGTGGACGATATTCACCTCGACCGGCCACATGCGGCCAACAACACCACGCCCGTCCTGCCGCCGGGCATGACCCTGGAGCAGTGGGAACAGGAGATTATCCGCGAGGCCCTGCGCCAGGCCAACGGCAACAAGAGTCAGGCGGCACGCGCGCTAGGCCTCTCCCGCAACGCCCTGCGCTATCGCCTGTCGCAAATGGGCCTTCCTGACCCAAACACGAACGAAAGCAACGACTAGCACGAGGTATATATACCTCGTGCTAGTCCACGACGATTTTCCGTCTAATGCTTTGTCCAGTAAAGGGTTGGATATCGTCGTCGGCATAAGGCTATGCTTTAGGTATATATACCTTAAGCATAGCAGGGGTATTGCCTCGGTATGATAAGGTATATATACCCTTTGATGTACTAACACCAACGGATCTGTTATGGCGAATAAACCCTCCGCACTCGAGATTGCCGCTCCCAAAATCTTCCGGTTCTTCGACGCGGCGCCTACCCACGTCTACACACACAGCCAACTCTCCTCAGCGCTGAACAGCAGTCGGTCCGATTGGAAGCTTCCCAACTATCTCTCAGCAGAATCCTTCATACGGTTGCTAATCGACCGGGGGAAGCTCCACCGAGTTGAGCTCAAATCTGAAACCCAAGCTCTTGTTCGATACACCTGGGGAGAAACCTCAGATTTTGCAGTTGCTATGTCTTTACGACCCTCAGCCTATTTGTCCCATGGTACGGCC